>JBFFJL010000060.1:0-13038 GCA_041555955.1 Nevskiaceae bacterium | reverse complement strand
GGCGTGGCGGACAACCTGGCCAGCACTTCCGGCGTGTCGTTCTCGGGATCGAAGCTGACCAGGATGACGCGCAGATTCTGGCGAACCGACTCGTCGAGATCCCGGTCGAGTTGTTGCGTGCTGCGAATCAGCAGCGGGCAGACATACCCACAGCTGGCGTAGAACATGCTGACCAGCACCGGATGCCCACGCCAGCGATCAAGGGTCGAGGCGGTGTCGGCCTGTGTCCTCAGCGGCGTCTGCAGCTGGTAAACCGAATCATCGGGAAGGTTCTGAGCCCCGACGCCGAAGGTCGCCGCCAGGCAGATTGCAGCGGTACCGCACAGCAGTGCTCGAATCGACCTCATCTTTTCACTCCGTCACGGGCGCAGCGAAAGCCAAGGTTGGCGGTCGTATAAGCGCCCTGCAGGCTGCTGAGCATCGCGATGCGCATCAGCACCGCGTAGTTCTCCTTGTCCTGCATGGTGATCGCACCAGCGCCACAGAACTTCAGCAGATCCGGGTCCGTACCCTGATCGCGGCTGTCGGTGCTGACCATCAGCGCATTGAAATCGCTCACCCATTCCCACACCAGCGCATGCAGGTCAAAGACGCCGTAGGCATTTGCGGTGCCCTGGCCCACAGCGGCGGGCGCTTCCGCAGTCCGCGCATACCAACCCAGCATGCGTGCCCTGAACGCCGGATCGCTGCGGGCATCCGTGCGCGTTTCGTCGGCAGCTGCGGCGTATTCCCATTCGTACCAGGTCGGCAGCCGCGCATCGACCGATTCGCAGTAGGCGCTGGCGGCGAACCAGCTGATCTGAACGACCGGCGCATCCGCTGGCGCCGTGGGTCCGGGGGTCACCGGGCCGGCCCAGGACTGCAAGTAGCTCTGATCGGCAAACAGACGTGCAATACGGTCACGCCGCCACTGCGGATGCTGCTGCACGAATGCGAGAAACTGTGCATTGGTCACCGGCAACGTTGCCAGCCGGTAGGCGGGAACCTGCGCCAGTTCGACTGCGGGACCCGCTGGCAGCACCGAACGGAACGTTCCCCCGGCGATGGCGACATAAGCTGGGGCACCCGCAGCACCGCTGACGCTCACCGCCAGCAGTGCTGCAGCCAACAACATCGACACCGGTGACCTGCCGCGCATCACGTCAGTGCGCCGCGCCCTCGGTGCGCTGCGTGTTTCCGCGCACCTTGGCGACTTCCTCGGCAGTGACGGCCGCCCCGCTGTTGCCCCAGCTGTTCATCACGAAGGTCAGAATATTCGCAACCTCGTCATCATTGAGCTGACTCATCGGCGGCATCACCGAATTGAAGCTCGCGCCATTCACGGTGACCGGGCCACTCAAGCCGTTCAGGATGATGCCAATTGCGCGCTTCGGATCAGTCATCAGGAAATCCGATCCAGCCAGCGGCGGAAAGACATCCGGCAGCCCCGTACCATCGTTCTGATGACAGACCGAGCAGGTGCCGTTGTACAGCGCCGCGCCGGCCTTGATCTGCTGTTCCCGGGTCATTTCGCCGCTGGCTGCGGCCTCTGTCGCCACCGTCACCGCCGCCAGATCGGCCGCCTTGTCGCCCAGATAGACCGAGTCCACTTCCTTGCCGGAATAGATCGTCTTGTCCTCGGGGCCGTCGACCTTGAGGATCGCCAGCGCACCCTTGTTGAACGCACGGAAGATGGAGTGATCCACCAGCACATAGCTGCCGGGCACGTCGACGAGAAACTCGGTGATCGCGGCGCCTCCTGCAGGGATCAGCGTGGTCTGCACGTTTTCCTGGTAATGGGTTCCACCTTCGTAGCGGACCTTGTCGAAAATCTCGCCGATGACGTGGAAGCTCGACACCAGGTTCGGCCCGCCATTGCCAACATATAGCCGCACGGTTTCGCCAACGCTGGCCTTGATCGCACGATCGCCCACCAATGCACCTTCAGAGCCGTTGAACAGCACATAGGTCGGGTTTTCATCGATCGCTTTCTGCATGTCGAACGGCTGCAGCCCTTTTTCGCGATACTTGCCGACGGTATAGAAGTCGCCCTGAACGACGTGGTACTCCTTGTCGACCGGCGTCATGCCTTCAGGCGGCTCGACCAGGATCAGACCATACATGCCGTTGGCGATATGCATCCCCACCGGCGCCGTCGCGCAGTGATAGATGAACAAGCCCTCGTTCAGCGCCTTGAAGGTGAATTGCGACTCGTGGCCGGGCGCCGTGAAGCTCGACGCCGCCCCGCCGCCCGGGCCGGTGACGCCATGCAAATCGATGTTGTGCGGCATCTTCGACGACGGGTTGTTCTTCAGATGAAATTCCACCGTGTCGCCCTGGCGTACGCGGATGAAGCTTCCGGGGACGGTGCCGCCGAAAGTCCAGAAGGTGTACTTGACGCCTTCTGAGATTTCCATCTCCTGTTCGATGACCTCCAGCTCGACAATCACCTTGGCCGGATAATCCCGCCCAGTGGGGGGCGGAACATGGGGCGGACTCGTCAGCACCGCGTGGACCGGTTCGCCCTGCGGCGGACCGAAGTCACCACGGATTGCAGCGGGGCGTTGCTCCACCGGCGCAGCGGCCACGATCGTGACCTGCGCAGCATCAGGCTCAGTTTTACCGCAGCCCGCCAGCAACGCGGCACAGAGCAAGGACAGGGACAACGCCAGATGGTGATACGGCTTGGACATGATGAATCTCCCGACAGCGTGGCACCATAAAGATGCATTATGAATGCATCTTTTCAGTCAAGGCCTTGCCGGGCATTGATCTGAGTCAGCGTTGCGATCGGCTCATGGAACGCTAACGTCCAGAGCCGTTCGTTCCAGTGCGAGCAGAGTCTTCATTTTTGCTGCCAGTCGAGGCGAGGCGACCATGTCAGCCAGTGAGTAACGGTCGAGCACGCCCAGAAACGCCTGCGTCGCTTCGGTCAAGACCATCCGTAGGCGACATGCCTTCGAAATCGCACAGGTGTCAGTCGCAGGATCAAAGCATTCGACAATGCAAAACGCATCCTCAGTTGCGCGAACGACAGCGCCGAGTGAAACATCCGTCGCCAGTCGCGCCAAACGCAAACCGCCACTACGACCGCGTGTACTGCTGACGAATCCGGCCTGAGTCAGACGCAATGCCACCTTCATCAGGTGATTTTTTGATACCCGATGCCGCTGTGCTATTTCCGCAATGGTATGCAGCCGCTCAGGCTCCAAAGCCAGCAGCATCAGCAGGCGCAGCGCATAGTCGGTGTGGGACGTCAGGTGCATGCAGACAGACTCATCGGAAGCGATTTTCCGAGAGTTGTACCGACCCGCCGCCGCGGCCACCATGACCTGCGTCAGACTGACGGACAGGCCTGGCGTCAGAGCACGGGCGGCTGGCGCCGCTGCGACGGCGGCAGCTTCGGCTCCGGCGGTTCCGGGCCGAATCGATATTTCAGAAAGCCCCACCACAGACTCGGATGCTTCAGCACCGCGCGGATCAGCACCATCTGGTCGAAGTACACCGCACGCTCGATACCGAGACCCGCTTCCAGACGGAATCGGTCCACCGCGTGAATCACCAGTTCGCTCTTGCCCAGCGGCAGTTTCATGCGCCACTCGATGAATACGCGCCCTTCCTCACCGCAAACCGCATCGACGTCGCCGTGCAGCTCCGGCAGCCAGGTCAGCAGACGACGAAATTCGATCAGCGCCGCAGCCGCACTTCGGATCGGCCGGCGATGCGGCTGATACAACACCACCGCCGGATGCAGCAGCGCGATCAGGCGCTCCGGAGTCGGGGCCGACCAGGCCTCGGCGAAAGCTTTGGCAAAACGCTGCTCCTCGCTTTCAAACACAGCACGCTCCGCAGGGGCTCAAATCAGGGGCCATTGTGCCGATACTGGCCGCAACACGCAGCACCGGCTGCCGGCCGGCAGCACTTGGGTTCGCACGCCGTATTCGTTTTGATGCAAGTCATTGCCATTCTCAGAGCATGAGCCAATGATGCTGCGGCCCACTTCATGTCGTTACATCGGATTGACTGAACACCTCCACCGCGAGAAGTCCGCATGACCACCATCAAGTCCTATCGCGTATGGGATGGCCCCACCCGCTGGTTCCATTGGATCAACGTGGTCTGTGTCCTCGGCCTGATGGGCGTAGGCCTGGTCATCCTCAATGCCAGTGCGCTGGGTGTCAGCACGCCGGGCAAGGTGACCCTGAAGACCTTGCACGTCTGGCTGGGCTATGGCTTCGCTCTGAACATCGTCTGGCGCATCGTTTGGGCATTCATTGGAAATCGGTATGCGCGCTGGCGCCAGATGCTGCCCGGAGGCACCGGATTCCTGCACAGCGTGCGCAGTTATATGTCCGCGTTCATTGCCGGCCACCCGGAACAGTATCTGGGGCACAACCCTCTGGGTCGCATCGGGGTATCGGTCCTGTTTCTGCTGATCGTGATTCAGGCGGTTACCGGCTTGGTGCTCGCCGGAACCGATATCTACTACCCGCCGTTCGGCAGTTGGGTCGCGCATTCAATTGCGGCACCGGGCGTCGACCCGACAACGCTGCAGCCGTATTCACCGGACATGTACGTCCAAGGGGCGTATGACCGCATGCGTGCGGTGCGCAAGCCGTTTGCGCTGACGCATCTGTATGCGTTCTACGCACTTGCTGTCGCCGCGGTGCTGCACATTGCAGCGGTGGTTCTGACCGAGCTGCGGGAGGGCGGCAGCATCGTTTCGGCGATGTTCACCGGCCGCAAGCTGCTTTCGGGCAAGCCCGCCGACGAATAGCTTGCACTGCCCCGCGCGAGATCCCCGGCGGGGCAATGCAGTCCCGCCTAGAAACGACGACGACGCAGCAACGCCAGCCCCAGCAGCGACCCCAGCATCGGCAGACCCAGTGCCCCGCCGAAGCGGCCCATGTCAGGCTTGCTACCGCTGTCGCTGCCGCCGCCCGCACTCTTGTCACAGACGAACTCGGTGTAGTCCTCGACCACGCCAACCAGATCGGTGCTTGATCGCGACGGTGACACCGCATTCAGACCCATGCCGCGCTTGGCGAAGCCGTGCGAGCACGCGGCGTAGTCATCGTAGTCCGAAGCCAGCACCACCGACAGAATCGCATCGCGCGCTTCGGTGTAGGTGGCGTCGGCCGGCGTCATTTTCATGCCCCCGATGATGTAGTCCTGCATGTGGCTGCGCGCTTCCTCGAAGCTCAGCTGCGGCCGGTTCAGAATGCCGGCGTAGCACTCCCACACCGCGTTGGCCCAGATCTCGCCGGCGTTGTGCACTTCCGAGTTGCTGCTGCCGGGGCCGCCATCCGGCGTCGGCTCGCCGTCGGAGATATGCTTGAACGTGAACGCGTTCTTTTCGAAATCCGTCGAGTACGGTGCGCGACGGATGCCCGCAAAGAAGTTGTTGCTGACGTACCAGGCCAAACCATAGGCGCCCTGGAATTTGTCATTGCCCGGAATCACCGTGTCATCAGGACGGGTCGACAGCATGAAAGCACTGATATCGCCCCAGCCTTCACTCATCGCACCGGCCTGCTGGCTGCTGGAATCGGTCAGACGATGATGCACGTAGTGGAAGTACTCGTGCGCGATGATCTGGTTGTCCAGCGTGCCGTCGATGTCGATCGATTCCTCGCGCAGCATCTGCACGGTGACCTCATCACCGTTGGCCAGTTGCGCCTTCAGCGCGTCACCATCGGCCTTGGTGATCATGATCGCCGGGATCTGATACAGGACGTCGGTCGGGCTCGACCCGGTGCTGATCGGAAGATCGCCGTTGCCCATCGAGATCGGATCGCCATCGGTGTTGTTGACGACGATCATCGCGACGGCACCGGACAGCTCGGCGAACAGCGCCTTGGTCGTGAAGTTGCAACTACCGCGATCGATCAGCGCGATGTTGCCGATGAGTGCCGGCTGCGGTGGCGCCGGAATCGTCGGCAACGCTACCGGCAGACCGGGATCAGGCAGAGGGATACCGCAACCATCGCTGCTTGAATCGCCCGCGCCTTCATCGGCCTGCACGACAGACCCGGTGAGGTCATACGACGTTGGACCAAACGATGCGGCAGCGAACTTCAGTGGCTCGCTCTGGATCGGCGCGGTCTGGCGCAACTCGCCCACCAGCAACCCATCGAACAGATACTGCTGCATGACCGGTGAGCTGCCGTCGGCCGGCGTCGCCATGTTGGCGTTGTTGCGGCCGGAACCATCCTGGCCCTGCGCCAGGATCGGATCTCCCTCGGCACCGCCGCGACCATAGTTGTCCGTCTGCGCGTTGCCCGAAACCTCGTCGAAGCCGTGGTTGTACCACCAGTCGTGCAACCAGTTGTTCATGTAGAACAGGTTGACGACAGCCGCACTCTTGGCGGTGTCGCTCGACGGATCTTCGTCCGCAACCAGCGGATAATCGAACGCATGGTCGCCGGTGGTTTCGGCACGCAGCTCCAGCTGCGGGATGCAGGAATTGATCGGCGGCGGCAGCGCCAGACCGACTGACGGCAGATCGATATTGTCGATACAGGCGTCGACGTGGTTACCGGTGGTGAGCGTGGCATCGTCGGCGAGCCACGGATCGCCGGTGACGATGCCGGCATGCTCCAGCGTCACCAGCCCGGACCCGGCACCGACACGCGCAATCGGCGCATCCGGCGTTGACCCTGGGAACGGCGTGTAGCCATTGCCCAGCGGTGCATCGTAGGGCTGATGGATGCCTTCGTCATCGGCGAACACGCGATAGGTAAACGCCGCGTCGGCGACCAGATTCTTGCGGTGCAGGATGCTGCGATCGCTGGCCGAGACAATGAAGCTGTACGCGCTGAGCTGGCCGGTGGCCTTGGCGCGTGCAAACAGCTCGACGGTGTACGCCGGATCCAGACGCCCGTCGGCACGCTCGTAATAGACCGGCTTGACGCGCGGCGCACGTTCGAATGCGTGGCTGCCCTGCAGCAGCGGCATCGAGTACAGCTCATAGAGCCCCTTGACCGCGGTGCGGGTCAGCACCGAGGCATCCAGCACGCCGCCAATGCTGTCCCAGGCACTCGCGATCGCCTGCGGCGCGCTGAACGCGAACGTCTCAGCCTCGACTACGCTGGGCTCGAACCGGGTCGCGAAGTAGCCCGACACCGCGATCGGCGTATAGCTGCGATCCAGCAGCACATTGAGCGAGCGATGGTAGACCTCGACACCACCGATCCGCTGGCGGAAGCGCACAACGGCAGGGCCATTGCCGTTGAACTGCGCATCCAGGACCTCGGCCTCCTCGATCATCGCCGGCGTCAGCCCCAGCCGCTTGGCTTCGTCGAGCAACTGCGCGCGGGCACGCGCGATCAGCAGCTCGCGTTCGCTCAGGGCGCCGACCGCGACCGGCTGCGCACTGTCGCGCGCCCACAGGAAGGTCAGCTTGCCGAGGTTGCGGTCGAACAGCGGTGTCTGCCGCCGGCCCTGCAGGCCGTCGGGAACGTCCGCCAGCGTGCTCGTCGTGTTGCTGCGGAAACGATCGAAATTGATCAGGCGCGAGGCTTCCTGATCCTTGAGGCCTCCGAACGACGAGCTTGCCGTCGAATGCGCGAGCGCCTTGCTCGGCGCCTCGACACAGGCCGCCTCGGCCTGCAGCGTGATGGTCAGCCGGCCGCGATACGCGGTCGGCCCGCTGGCGAAGTACGGACAGGCAATCGCGGTATAGGTGCCGGATTCAGGATTGACCACACTGACGTTTTCTTCCGGCGCGCTGCCGTCGCTGGAGCCGAGCACGGCGCCGTCCCTGGCGACGCTGAGCACCAGATCGGGGTCGGTAACGATGCCGACCGTCGTGCCGGCATCCCATTCGATATGGAAATCCAGATTGATCCTGGCGTCGGCTCCAAGACCCTCGGGGACGGTCAGATTGATGTCGTGGGCATCGTCGGGGCCGCCGGCAATGCAGGCATTGGTGATGCCGCTCACACCCGGCAGAGCCGTACCGGTCCATTCGACGACAACGGGCGCGCCGCCGACGCTGGGGACGGTGACGTCCTGCGACGCGGGATCGGAAGCCAGCGCCGGAAAGACCGCGAGGCCCAGAACGGCGCCAAGGACCCGCAGCTGCGGGACAAACGAGTGTTGCATGGTCCAGCTCCCCGAAAAAAACGGCCAAGCTGACCCCATGCAATATGCGCAGGGCCGCCAAGCCTATGTCTGAGCGGGCATCTTACATTTCGTAAACATTTGCCGACGCAGGGGAAACCCCCAATAAAAATAGCCCGGCCCACCGATTGGCGGACCGGGCTGGTTGAAGCAAAAGGCTTACCAACGCACGGTAGCGCCGACGCCCAGCATCCGCGGCGGCTCGAAGTTGGCCACCGTCAGACTGCCGAATCCGGGACCGAAGTCGATGAAGTTGTTCGCCGTATCGTCATCCAGCGCGTTGCGCACCCAGAACGAGAACTCGCCGGTGGAGCGATCACCCAGCGGCACTTCGGCCAGTGCCAGACGCAGATTCAGAATGCCGTGGGCATCCACCTGCGTATCGGCGGCGGACTGCTTGGTGCCGTCGTGGTTGGCATCACCCGGCTGCGCGAGCTGGTAGGCATAGGTGTAGAACGCATCGGTCCACACATAGTCCACCACCGCACGAACCGCGCCCCAGTCACGCCGCATCAGCTCACTGTCGAGCACGACGTTGAAGGTGCTGTCCGGCGTATGCACGAACGCGCGGTTGTTCGACTGATCAACCCCGGTGTCGATGAACTTGTCGTACTGACTGTCCAGGTAGGCATAGTTCGCACGCAGCTGGGTGCCGTCGAACAGCATCAGCGCCAGTTCCAGCTCCAGTCCGTTGACGGTGGCCTCACCGGCATTGCGCACCACGGTCGCGGCGGCGTCGGACCCCAGGAACACCGACTCCTGCAGATCTTCCAGCGTGTTGTGGAACAGTGCGGCATTCAGCTGCACGCGGCCGTTGGCGAGACGGGTCTTGGCCCCCAGCTCAAACGACTTCTGCTTCTCCGGCTTGAACGGCGTGGTGGTCTCATTCGGATCCGCGCTCTCGCCATTGAAGCCGCCGCTCTTGAAGCCTTCCGCATAGCGCAGATAGACATTGGCGTTGGCGTTGATGCGGTACGCGATCGACGCCATCGGCGTGGTATCGGTGAAGGTCGCATCCGGCTCGGTGCTGCCCTCCGGCATGATGTAGAGATAGCTCTCGCCATCGGGCGGCGTGCAGCCCGAAGCCGGCGCGTTACAACCGAACACGCGCTCCAGCGACTTCTTCTCACGCGTGTAGCGCAGGCCCGCGGTCAAGGTCCAGGCATCCATCAGGTGATAGTCGACCTGTCCGTACCCGGCCCAGGCCGAGGTCTCGGTACCGTAGCGCGAGTCGTACTCGGCGCCGCCATTGAAGAAGTGCTGTGGATTGTTGGTGTAACCGTCGTCGGCGAAGTAGTAGACGCCGGCAACGTAGGTCAGATTCTCGGTGCCGCCGCTGTACTGCAGGTCCTGCGAGTACTGGTCGTAGTCGGTGAAGCGCTGCGTGAACGCCACGTCCATCGGCGAACCGTCCAGATCCAGCGAATCATTCCAGTCGAGCCGGCGATAGCCGGTGATCGATTTGATCGTGCCGACGCTGCCCAGATTCCAGCTCAGCGTGAACGCATGCCCCTCGATGCGGGCGCGCTCGAACGACGGCGCGTCGACCGTGGCCTCGGTCTCGCGATCCTGCGAGGCGTACGCCGGCAGGTCCGGATAACCGACAAAGCCGAAGAACGCCGGGTCGGCGCGGTACAGCTGATCGAAGTTGTTGGTCTGGTTATAGCGCGAGCGGTCGTAACGATACTCACCCTGCACCGACGAGCTGAAATCGAAATCTGCCGCCAGACGGAAGCCGTTACTGTTCTGGTTGTTCAGCTCCGGCACCGAACTCAGGCGCGTGGTATCGACCCAGCCATCGCGCTGTTCCGACACCGCGGCAAGCGACAGGCTGACGATGCCCATGCGCGGGAGGTCCAGCGACGCGCGCTGGCGGATCGAGTTGTAGTTGCCCACGTCGATCGACGCACTGCCGCCAAACGCGCCGGTCGGTGCGCGCGTGACCAGATTGACCGTGCCGCCGATGGTGTTGCGTCCGTACAGGGTGCCCTGCGGACCGCGCAGCACTTCGACGCGGTTGAGATCCACCACATCAAAAATCGAACCCTGCGCCTTGCCGATGTAAACGCCGTCCACATAAATGCCGACCGCAGGGTCCCAGTAGATCGCCGGGTTGATCTGGCTGGCGCCGCGGATCGTGATCTGCGAGATCGTATTGTTCGACGGCGTCTTGCTGATCTGCAGACCCGGCGCCAGCGCGTTCAGATCGCCCAGATCGTTGATACCACGCGCCTCCAGCTGCTCTGACGGAAACGCGGTCACGGCAATCGGCACATCCTGCAGCCGTTCGACGCGGCGCTGGGCAGTGACCTCGATATCGCCGAGCGTGGTTTCACTCGCCGCGGGTTCCGCGCCGTCGGCCCCTGCTGGCGCCGCAGCCGCGGCCACGTCCGCTTCAGCGGATTCGGCCTGGACCGTGGGCGTGGCATCGGGGGCGGCCGCCGCCATCGGCGCGCTCGCAAGTAAAGGAAGCATCAGCGGCAAAACCGCAGGCTAGTTTCGCATCACGTTCTCCTCGTGGACGATGAACACCTTGAGTTCTTATGTGCTAACGCGTCATGTACGTGTCTCATGCCGTCAGCTGACCGTATTGATACGCCGCAGTCACGGGCCTGCGCGTCATCCAATAGGGTGAACTTGGGGGCGCCATTCGCTCGTTTGGACGAGGCTGTGTCTGCCGCGCGCGTGCCAGCATGGGCGCACCGCGGAATCAGGGTCTGCGCGCAGACCCCATCAAAGGAGGAACGAGCATGGCCCGATTGCAGGACAAGGTGGCGATCGTCACCGGGGGCGCCCGCGGCATGGGAGCCGCCACCGCAAAACTGTTCGTCGAGGAAGGTGCGAAAGTCATGATCGCCGACATCCTCGACAGCGACGGCGAGCAGCTCGCCGCCTCGCTCGGCGCGTCCGCGCGCTTCATGCATCACGACGTCAGTGACGAAGACAGCTGGCATCGACTGATCGAAGCCACGCAGACCGCGTTCGACGCGATCGACGTGCTGGTCAACAACGCCGGTGTGCTGATGTTCAAGACTATCCAGACCACGGCGAAGGAAGAATTCGAGCGCGTGATCCGCATCAATCTGGTCGGTGCCTTCCTCGGCACCAAGCTGGTCGGCGAGCAGATGCTGAAGAACGGTCGCGGCTCGATCGTCAACATCTCATCGGTCGACGGCATGAAAGCCGCCAACGGCCTCGGCGCCTACTGCGCGAGCAAGTGGGCCGTGCGCGGTTTCACCAAGGTCGCGGCGATGGAATACGGCCACCGCGGCGTGCGCGTGAACTCGGTGCATCCAGGCGGCGTCGACACCGCCATGGGCAACCCCTACGGCGAAGAAAAGGACGCCGTGAACAAACGCTACTCGATGGTGCCGATGCAGCGCGTTGCCGATCCGATCGAAGTCGCGCGGACCTCGCTGTTCCTCGCCAGCGACGAAGCCTCCTATCTGTGCGGCGCCGAGATCGCCGTCGACGGCGGCATGCTCACCGGGCAGTACTACGTCGGCTTCCCCGGTGCACCGGGCGTACCGGACTGAGCGCACCCATGTCGTCGAATCGATCCGAACGCGTCAGCCCCACCGCCTACGCCACTGGCTATCTGTGGTATCGCCATGGCCTTTCCGACGCAGCGCTGGTCACCCCGCAAGGCAAGCGCCTGGATCGCGCATTCCGGGGCTTCATCGCCGCGACCAAGCTGCTGAGCGGCATCTCGCTGGATGCAATGATGCTGGCGCGGCACCAAGGCATCGACGCAGTGCTGATGCGGGCGATCGATGCCGGTGAAGTCACGCAGGTGATCGAGATCGCCGCCGGCCTGTCCGCGCGCGGCTGGCGCATGCGCCAGCGCTACGGCGATCGCATCACCTACATCGAAACCGACCTGCCGGCGATGGCTGCGACCAAGCGCGAGCTGCTGGACAACGCCAGGCTGCTTGGCCCCAGGCATCAGGTGCGCGTGCTCGACGCACTGACGAACGAAGGTCCGACATCACTGGCCGAGATCGCTGCGACGCTGGACCCCAGGCAAGGCACCGCGATCATCACCGAAGGGCTGATGAACTATCTGGCGCCCGCGCAAGCGAACAGTGTGTGGCAACGCATCGCCCATACGCTGAAACAGTTTCCGCATGGCGTGTATCTGGCCGACGTGTACTTTGCCCCCGAGCAGCGCAGCACCGCGATGCTCGCCTTCGGCGCGATCCTTCAGGTCTTCGTGCGCGGACGCATGCATGTACATTTCGACACGCCCAAGGACGCGCGCGAACGCATGAAGCACAACGGCTTCAAGCAAGCGAAGGTTCACCGCACACGGGATATTCCCGCAACGCAGACGATCTCCGGGACCTCAGGCGCCGATCGCGTCAGCGTGCTCGAAGCGAGAACCTAGCGCAGCGTCCATCCCCTTCGCGTCGCAACCAGACCCCGTTCATATCGAGTCGCCGCGAAGCGGCGTATCCAGATACCCGTGGTGCGGCGACGCATCGCGTTCGAACATGAAAGATGCTCCGCGACGGTTTGTTTGATGCCACACCCGCCATTCACGTCAGCGCGGCGGCAACTGCGCGCGCAGCGCCAGCATGTCCGCATCGCGGCCAGACGCCGAGCGCGCTGCGGTAATCGTCGCCACGTCAAACGGCTGATAGTCCGCCGTCGGGGTATTCAGGGATTCCGCCACATAGCGCAGCACGGCGACCAGTTCCGGATCTTTCAGGCGTTTCTTGAAGGTCCACATCAGTGCGTCGTAGGACTGATCGCCGACGGTGATCGGCCCCTTCAGCCCGTTGACCACCACCCGCGACAGATACTCGCGCCCCGCTGCGGCGCCCAGCCAGTCCTGCAGCCCGGTCAAGGGCGGATAGCGCCCGGCAAGCCCCTGTCCCTGCGGCTGATGGCACATTGCGCAGCGCTTGACATAAAGCGCAGCGCCGCCATCAG
>JBFFJL010000059.1:0-13050 GCA_041555955.1 Nevskiaceae bacterium | reverse complement strand
GGTCTGAAGACCGCGCACGCGCCGGAGAATTCCATGCGTACCGTGCACCGTATTCACCCTCTGACCGCGCTCAAGGCGCTCTTTGTCCTCGGCAGTGCCGCAACCCTGCCGCTGCACGCCGCGTTGGCGATGGCCGGCGAGCCCCAGGCGGCGCAACCGGCGTTGATTGCGCCCCTGGCTGCACACAGCATGCTGCTCGACGTTACCGAAGCCGGCGATCACCTGGTGGCCGTTGGCGAGCGGGGGCACATCCTGTTGTCGCGGGATGGCGCCGAATGGAAGCAAGTCGACGACCCGGTCAACGTCATGTTGACTGCGGTCAGTTTTCCGGATGCGAAGAATGGCTGGGCCGTAGGCCACGATGCCACGATCCTGCACAGCGCGGACGGTGGCCAGACCTGGAAGCTGCAGAACTTCCAGCCGGATCTGGGGCAGCCCCTGCTGGATGTCCATTTCACGGATGCCCGCACCGGTTACGCGGTGGGAGCTTTCGGGCTGTTCATGCAGACGCTGGATGGTGGGCAGCGCTGGGATGTGATCACGCCGCCGGCAGTTGTTGACGACGGCTACCATCTCAATTCGATCACCCAATTGCATGGTGGCAGCCTGTTGATTATTGGCGAGATGGGGCTGATGGTGCTGGGGGATGCCGCAGGGAACTGGCAGAAGATTGAATCACCGTATGAGGGCTCGCTGTACGCTGCCGAGCCGCTCGGCGAGCGCGGTGTGCTGATCGTGGGCATGCGCGGCAACGCGTATCGCAGTGACGATGTGCGTACCGGCCCCTGGGCAAAAATCGAGACCGGAACGGTACAGGGCCTGACCGGAGCGCGCCGTCTGCCGGACGGATCAGTCGCGATCACCGGGATGAACCAGACCTTGTTGATGGTTGCGCCTGGCGGCCAAGTCCATCGCGGCCAGCTTGAATCGATTGATCCGAATGGCGAAGCGGGTCCGTTCAACAATGTCATCGTGTTTGGCAAACAGGTCCTGGTCGCCACCCACGAGGGCATCAAACGAGCCGTGGTGAATCCATGAACTCAGCGCCGCTGACGCAGGTCCAGCGCGCGACCCTCATCCTGTACGCTGCCTGGCTGTTTGCGGCGGGCTTGGTGGTGGGCTTGGTGTTCACTTTCGAGGCCATCGGTCATGTTGCGGCGTGGCCGCTGCTGCCGCAGATCAACTTCGACTTTCCCGGCACCGAAGCCGGGTGGCGACGCGCGCATCTGGGCCTGATCGTCAACGCAATCGCAATGCTGGCGTTCGCCGCAGTGGCGACCACGGCGCGCTTCGGTCCACGCGGGCGTGGCGCCTACGTGGTGTGCGTCATCGTGACCGGGTACGCCAATTCGCTGGGTTTTCTGACCGGCACCGTGTTCGGGGTGCGCGGACTGGAGTTTGGCGGCGCTGTGGCCAATACCGCGACCTATCTGTTCTTTCTGATTGCGGTGGTGACCGGGTTCACGCAGGCCGGTCTGCTGGCTTCCGCGGCCGCCGCGGCCCGCCGTGGCGGAGATGCGGCATGAACAAGGCGGGCGTGCTCGCACGACTGATGTCCGGGCTGATGCGCGCGCCACGCACGCTCGGCTTTGCGGAGTCATTCCTGGCGGCGTGGAATGCGCATGATGCCGACAAGGTGGCCGCGATGGTCGGCAGCGGCCACTACGCAGACCCGCTGAGCAAGGGGCACCAGCGTGCCGAGACCCTGCGCGACCATGCGCAGACGCTGTTTTCGGCGTTTCCCGATCTCTCATTCGAGCTGGACGGCCCGATCACGGTAGGGGATCAGGCGGTTGCCGCGCGCTACACGCTCAAGGGCACGAACACCGGCGCGTTGCCCGGCGGCCTGGGGATCGAACGGGTCGAACCCACCGGCAAACGCATCCTGCTGGAAGCCACTATCTTTCTGCGCTTCAAGTCCGATGGGGCGGTCGAGGTCGACAACAGTTTCGATCTGGAAACGCTGGCCGAGCAGCTTGGCTTCTATGCCCTGCTGATGCCGCGCACGCAGGGTCACTATCAGTTCGGCGCGTTTTACCGCTTGAACAAAGGCAACGTGCAGCCGCCCGAGGCAATCGGGATCACCTGGCTGCAACTGCGCGATCCCGATCAGTTTGAAAATGCAGCGCGCATCACCAATGCGGTCGCCGAAAGTTTTTCCGATCGCCCAGGCTTTGTGACCGGCATCGTCGGCGCCCGGCCGCCGGATGAGAACGGGCTTCATCCGGATTCACGCTGTCGGCCTGGGAAAATCTCGAGGCGCTGGAGGCGAATCTGCTGCCCAACGCCACTCATCAGGATGCAGTGCATCAGTTCATGAAGGAAGGTCTGGCCTGGGGCACCCATTCGCGGGTCTACCAGCTGGTGCGGGCCAAGCCGGTGATGATCGCCTGCAACCAGTGTGGCAAGAAGAACAACGCCTACAAATCGGTGCGAACCTGTTCGGCCTGCGGTGCCGCGCTCGATCCGCCCCCGGTCTACTGGTAGCTGAAGGCCGCATCGATTCAATTCGGTGTGTCTAGGATTACGCGTCTCCCCCGCGTTGCGGACCCTAACGAAAGTTAGGGTCCGTCTTTTTATTTGTGCGACAGTATGCAACCACCCCTGATGGAACCGTGGCTGTTGCAGTGCAGCAGGAAGGAGTCGCCGCGCCGTCCGATGGAAATGATCGATTGATACCGGGGGAGACCGTGCAATTGAGTGTTGAACGAGCAGTACGGGGCGGGGCGACAGGCGCGCCTGCTGAATTGGAGCCCGTTGAAGAGCGCGCCCTGAGCCGCGCTCGTCTGGCGTTGCCGCGCGCAGTGACCGAAGGACGACGCCAGATTGTCGAGATCGTGGCGCCAGCGGGCTATGGCAAGTCGACGCTGGTTGACGGCTGGTCGCGCGCTTTGGCCGCCGAAGGTCGCAAAGTCCATCGCTTATCGCTCACGCAGAGCCATCGCGACCCGGTGCGGTTTCTGGCCAACTTGCTGCAGGCTATCGAGGGCGGCGACTTGGGCGCAGCGGGTACGGGGGCGCCGGTATTTTCGGAAGATGCAGGCCTCGAACAGCTGATCGCTACGCTGCAGTCCCATTCGGCACCGATTGCGGTGGTGATCGATGACGTGCACTTGCTGGAATCGAGTCCAGCCATCGAGACCCTGAACTGGATCTGTCGCAATCAGCCGGACCACGTGCTGCTGATTCTCAGCGCGCGTGAGTACACCGGTCTGGCGCTGCAGAAACGCCTGCTGGCCAAGCAGGTGACACGCTACAGCGCGCGCGAACTGGCGTTCACGGTCGACGAGGCGCGGCACTTTCTGGCGCAGATGTACGGTCTGAATCTGGATGACGAAACACTGGTTCGTCTGCATGCACAGACCGAGGGCTGGATTGCCGCATTGCAGATGGCGGCGCTGGCGATGGGGCATCGCACGGATCCCACCGATTTCGTACGCCATTTTGGTGGTTCGAATCGCGAGATCACCGATTATCTGGCTGAAGCGGTGCTGGATAACCTGTCCGAGGACGAGGTGCAGTTCCTGTTCCGGATTTCAGTGCTGGATCGGGTCAACGCTGACGTCTGCCGTGCACTGACCGGCGACAAGGCACCGCAGCTGCGGCTGGAATCGATTGAGCGGCAGAACCTGTTCCTGCTGCCGATGGACGATCGGCGCGATTGGTACCGATTTCACCCGTTGTTTGGCGAATTCCTGCGCGGCCGGTTCCGCGCGGCCGATCCCGATGGCTGGGCCGACTGCCTGAAGCGTGCCGAATCGTGGTCGATCCAGCACGACTATCGCGACGACGCGATCAACTATGCGTTGCGCGCGGGGCTGCAGGAGCGCGCTGCGCAGATCCTGTCGATGTATGCCGAAGAGTTGGTGCAGTGGCGTGGCGAGCATCGGACCCTGATGAGCTGGATCGATCAGCTCTCACCGCGGGTGCTGGCGCGGTATCCGCAGATCCAGATCAGTCTGGCGTGGTCGTTGAACTTCAATCACCGGTTTGCTGAAGCCGAAGCGGTGCTCGATGCCTTGCTGGCCGAGATTCAGGCCGACGACATGGCGGATTCCGCGATTCAGCTGAAAAGCGTCGGCAGCTACCGTGACGTGGTTGAAATCGTCGGTCATGCGCTGGCCGATCATGCCGAGCAAACGCTGGACAGCGGACGGCGCTGGATGCAGCGCAATCCCGATGCTCCGGACTTTCTGCACGCGTCGGCGGGCACCGCAATGGGCTACGCGCTGAAAAGCGTTGGGCAGTTCGATGAGGCCCTTGAACTGGCTCGTGATGCCAAGCTGCGTTTTACCCGTGCCCGTGCGCCGTATGGAAAGATCTGGGCTGAGGCCGTGAGCCTGATGACGCTGATGCGACAGGGCCGGTTGCAGCAGGCACTGACCGAGGCCGAATCAGCACTCACCGTCTGCCGTGAAAAGCTCGGGCCCGCTTCGCATGGGTACTGCGTGCTTTCGGCGATCTCTGCCGGCCTGTACTACGAGTTCAATAATCTTCCGGCAGCGCGTGAGGCCCTGTCACAGGGACTGCGCTTTCTGGCGATGTTCAGTTCGTTGGACCCGGTACTGACCGGGTACCTGACCTTGGCGAGATTGTTGGTTGCAGAAGACCGCTATGACGATGCCAAGGACATCCTGATCGAGGGCGAGAATCTCGGTGTGCAGCGCAACGCGCCGCGCATGGTCGTGTGCTCACTGGTGGGGCGTGCGCTGATCTGCCTGAAGCAGGGCGACATTGCGGCGGCCGAAGAATTGGCACGCTCGCCGCTGCTCAACGGCGCCATTCACGACGAGCACTACAGCGGGCTGGTTCGCGACAAGTCTGCGCAGTTGCAGGCGCGCATCGCGGTTGCTCGCGGACATGCCGATGCGGCACTGGAGATTCTTCAGCCGCTGATCCGGCATGCGCGTGCGCAGGGACAGCAGCTCAAACTGGTCGATCTGCTGCTGCAGCGCTCGCACGCGCTCTACCTGCTCGGCAATCAGAATGAAGCGCTGCGTGCACTGCACGAGGCCATCGGTATTGCTGCGCCGGAAGGGATGATTCGAGCTTTTGTGGATGAGGGGGAGAGTCTGCATCCCTTGCTGCGCAGTTTGCACGAGCGTGAAGTCGGTCCCTCTGAAGCCGAGGCGCGTATCTCGGCGCATCTGCAACTGATCCTGCGCGCCTGCCAACTGACACCGAATACGGCGACAATGGCGGTATCCGGGCGCGCCGAGCAGGCCAGCGCGATGCTGGAGCCGCTCACCAAGCGCGAACTGCAGATCCTGCGCATGATCGAGTCGGGAATGTCGAACCGGCAGTTGGCACAGGCGCTGTTCGTGTCCGAAGGCACGGTCAAATGGCACTTGCACAATCTCTACAGCAAGCTGTCGGTGCGCAGTCGCTCAGGCGCCATCGCCAAGGCACGACGCCTGACCCTGATCAGCTGAAGCCGGCGCTGATTGCCGGCTTCAGCGGTGCCGCCAGGGCTCAGGTCAGCCAGCGGATGGCAATGTCGATCATGCGTCGGACAAAGCCCGTGTAGGGCGGAAACAGCATATGCGTGGTGCTGTGCTTCTCGATCAGCACCGAGCGTTCATGTGAAAACGCGCGAAAGCCGAATTCGCCATGCGAGCTGCCGAGGCCGCTGTTGTTGACACCGCCAAACGGCAAATGCGGATGCAGGAAGTGCAGAACGACGTGGTTGACCACGGTGCCACCGGCACTGGTGCTGGAAATCACCTGTTCGATCCGCTGGCGATCCCGCGCGAATACATACAGGGCCAGAGGCTTGGGGCGTGCGTTGATCTGTCGGATCGGTTCATCAAGTTCGCGAAAACGCAGTATCGGCAGCAGAGGCCCGAAGATCTCTTCTTCCATGATCTGCGCGTCGGCCGGAACGTCGGTCAACAGGCTCGGTGCCAGATAGTTCTGCGTGGCATCGCTGTCGCCGCCGATCAGTAGCCGTGCACCGCGATCCAGTGCGTCCTTCAGCAAACGCTGCACCCGGCCATGGTGATGGTGATTGACGATGCGCGCATAGTCGGTGCTCTGGCGCCACGCGGCTGGATTGTTGCCGAACGTGCGCTTCAGCGCCTGCTGCAGCTTGTCGATGAAGGCGTCGGCGACATCGTCGTGAACGTAGATATGATCGGGGGCGATGCAGGTCTGACCGCAGTTGGTGAACTTGCCCCACGCCAGGTTGCGTGCGGCCTTGTCGAGGTCGGCATCGCGATCGACGATCACTGGCGACTTGCCGCCCAGCTCCAGGGTCACACTGCTGAGGTGTTGTGCCGCGGCGGCCATCACCACGCGGCCGACGCGCGGGCTGCCGGTAAAGAAGATGTGATCGAACGGCAGCGCCAGCAAACGCGTCGAAATGCTGGCATCGCCCTCGATCACGGCGACGTCCTGAGGGTCGAACGCTGAATCCAGCATGCGCTTGATCAGCGCTGACAGTTTCGGGGTCATCTCGGACGGCTTGAGAATGACCGGGCAGCCCGCCGCCAGCGCCGAGATCAACGGACGGAACGACAGGGTCACCGGGTAGTTCCAAGGCGACACGATCAGTGCGACGCCCCGCGGTTCAGGGCGGATCTGTGCCTGAGTGCCGAGCATCGACAGCGTCGTCCGCACCCGCTTGGGTTTCATCCATTTCGACAGATTGCGCAGCGCTTCGCGCGCCTCGCCGACGACCGGATAGACCTCGGTCAGCGCCACTTCAGGTGCTGGCTTGCCGCAATCCTCTGCGGCGGCCGCAATGATGTCGTCGCGGTGGCTCAGCACCAGCTCGAGCACGCGCTGGATGCGCGCCTTACGCTCGGTGGCGGTCGATCGGCGGAGCTCAATGGCGCGCGTGCGCTGCCGCTCGAACAGCGCCAGCAAGGGATCGGGGGTCTGATCCTGCATCTCCATCGGCGCTTGCATTACGGCATTCATCGTCAGCTCTCCAGTCCTTTTTGTGTTCGTCGACTGTGGCCGATGTCGACGGCGCTGCCCCCTAACCTAAGTTCGGTCTAGTGTGTGCACGGCCCCGCTCTGACCCTAACTTGACTGAGACTGCGTTATGGATGAATCGGATGGTGAGACTGAAACCGAGGTTTCTTCGCGCAGCATCCGGCGCAGGATCTTGCCGACCGGGCTCTTCGGCAGTTCATCGGCGAACTGCACATGCCGCGGCACCTTGTACGCGGTCAGGTGCAAACGGCAATGCGCGATCAGATCTTCGGCACTCAGGCGCGGATCGGCGCGCACGATGTGGACCTTGACCGCCTCGCCAGTGCGCGCGTCCGGTACGCCGATGCATGCGGCTTCGGCCACGCCCCAGTGCTCGGCGCAGATCGCTTCGATCTCGGTGGGGAATACGCTGAAGCCGGATACCAGAACCATGTCCTTCTTGCGGTCGACCAGATAGAAGCGACCGTGATCGTCCATGCGTGCGATGTCCCCGGTGCGGAAAAAGCCGTCCGCGGTGAACGCCAACGCGTTCGCCTCGGGAGCGTTCCAGTAGCCGGACATGATCTGCGGGCCGCGTGCGCAGACCTCGCCGATCTCTCCGATCGGAACATCGCGATTGTGTTCGTCACGCAGGGTCAGTTCGGTCATCGGCAGCGGGAAGCCGATCGAACCATCAAATTCGCGCGTGGGGGTCGGATTGGTGCACAGTGCCGGCGAGGTCTCGGTCATGCCGTAACCTTCGGTGATGCAGACCCCGGTCTGTGCACGCCAGCGCCGAGCAACTGCGGATTGGGTGGCGGCGCCGCCGCCTAGGGTCATGCGCAGATCGGAGAAATCAATGCGGTCAAAGCCCGGGGTGCTCATCAGGCCTGCGAACAGCGTGTTGACCCCGCAGATGAATGTCAGTCGCTGCTGCTGCATGCGCTGCACCAGCGTCGGCAGATCCTTGGGGTTGGCGATCAGCACCAGGCGTGCGCCGATCAGCATGCCGTAGAGAAAATTCAGTGTCAGCGCGAACACGTGATACAGCGGCAGTGCGGTCAGAAATGTCTCGCGGTCATGGCGCAGATGCGCGCCAAACCAGGCCTCGATCTGCAGCACGTTGGCGGTCAGATTGCCGTGGCTGAGCACCGCCCCCTTGGACGGGCCGACCGTGCCGCCGGTGTACTGCAGCAGCGCGGTGGAGGCGCGCCGGATCGTCGGTGGGACAAATGCGAGCCCGCGGCCGCGATCGATCGCAAGATCGAATGAGACCGGACTTCCGGGAGCGTCGCAGGCGTCGGGTATCCACGGCGTGTCGACATCGACGGCAATGATGCGGTTGATATTCAGACGCTGCAGAACGGCGTCCATTTTCCCGATCAGGGGTCGGGCGATGACGATCGCCGTGGTGCCGGAGTCGCGCAGCTGATGCTCCAGCTCGCGCGGGGTGTACATCGGGTTGACATTGACCAGGACCAGGCCGGCTTCCAGCACTGCCAGCGCAGTAACCGGGTACGCCATGTCGTTGGGGATCATGATCGCGACGCGCTCGCCGCTGCGCAGGCCCAGCGCTGCAACCAGGTAGGCCGACAGCGCCGACGCGTGTTCGCCGAACGCTCGATAGGTCATCTGCCGGCGGCCGTCGTCGAAGGCGATCGCGTCGGGGCGTTGCTCGATGGCGTGGCGCAGCAGCTCCGGCACGCTCGAATACCGCGTCAGGTCGACCTGGTATGGCACGTCGAGCGGGTAGGCCCGATGCCAGAAGAAGTTCATGCCATTTCCCTTTTTTTGTCTGGTTTTCCCTGTGCTAGACAAACATTCCAGGGTGAATTTGGCCCCTAACCAAAGTTGGGATTTGCCATGCATGGGCTGAAATTGCCACGTGCGGAGTGTGTGGCCGAATGGATGAAAACCCATCAGGCGCAGGAGAAACAGACCTTTCGGTCGGCGCCGCGGTCCCAGATCACTCATATCGTGCAATTTCTGAGCGGGCGGGCACCGCGCACCGATGGGTTCCCGTCGTGCCAGTGTTTCCCAGCGGTGCGTCGTTCGCTGTTAGGAGGTGTCATGACCGAGTTGCCTGCAGAGGCTGCGCCGACGCTGTTCGCTGGCAGGGCCGTGCTTGTTGCCGGCTGCGTGGGCGGTCTCAACTGGCATATATCGCGCGGCGCTTTTCCAGCCTTGGCGCATCCGTGTTCGTGATCAGTCGTTTGGCCGACGCGGTGGCCGGGGTGGTGGATGAGCTGTCGCGCAGCGGTCCGGCTGCGGGCGCTGTTGCAGATGGGCCTGACTTTGATGCCCTGTAAGCGGCGGTCGCCGAGTGCGTCTGGCAATGGAGTGGGGGCCGGAGGGTGTGCGCGTCAACGCCCTCACTCCGGCATGGGTCGACGGGATTGGCGCCTGGGAAGGTCTGACCCTGGCGATCGCAATGCCTGAGTCCGGAATCCAGGTGATATCACTGCCCGATGATGGCGGCTTGGATGAGGTGGTGGACGTCGCTGTGTTCCTGTGCTCCCCTGCAGGGGAGCGGATCAACGGTGAGGTCGGGGGCTATCGCCGACATCGCCCATCACCTGGGGGCAGCGAAAGCGACTGTGCCTTGGAGGAATTGACGGTATGACGACATTTGAAGTGCAGGCGACGTTTGGTGGGCAGGGCAGCGATTCCGGACTGGCCGCGTGGCATCGCGCCGTGGCGACGCGCGACGTGGCCGCGCTGGATGAGCTGCTGGCGGATGACGCCGTATTCCATTCTCCTGTCGTGCATACACCGCAGCGGGGCAAAGCGCGTACGCGAGCCTATCTGGCGGCGGCGTTTTCGGTGTTTTTCAATGACAGTTTTCGCTACGTGCGCGAGATCGTTCAGGATCGCCAGGCGGTGCTGGAGTTTGTCGTCGAGATCGATGGCATTGAAGTTAACGGCGTCGACATGATCGCCTGGGATGCCTCAGGGCGTATCGTCGATTTCAAGGTCATGCTGCGGCCGCTCAAAGCCATCCACCTGATCCATCAGAAGATGGCCGAGATGCTCCAACGCAATGCCCAGGGGCAGTGATCGACGGCCACTGCGAAGAAATTGCTGACGGCTGCGATCCGTATTGAACTGCGGCCTACGCCCCCCAAAGGTGCATGCCGTACTTCCAGTAGCCGGTAACGTTGTTCAGGCGGGCGTCCTGATCTGTGGGCATCGGCAGGACCTCACCCTCCAGCAGGGGTGCCAGGAAGGGTGCGAGCGCCGTGCCGCCGCCCCCGGAAATGACAATGGCATCGATATCCCAATCGTCGGCCCAGAGGCGGTTGACCTCCTGCGCGATGCGCGTAGCCAGTTGCTGGAATGCCTGCTGGACGATGCCGGTGAGGTCGTAGCGCTTGCCCTTGATCTTGATCGTGCCGCGGCTCACGCCGTCATACAGGCGGTACAGTTCGACATTGACGCCACTCTTCTCCTGCAGCACGTTGGCGATGGCGGCGTAGGCCACGGCGATGCCGGAGTCGGAGGACTGGCTGCCGCGCTCGGAATAGCGGGTCTTGTCGCTGACAGTGTAATCGGCGGTGCGGAAGCCGATGTCGATCAAGCCAATCTTTTCGTTGACGAAGCGCTGATTGGTCGGCTTGCCGACGTCATTGAGCATCAGATTGAACATCGCGCCGAATGGCTGCGGAATTACGCGCACGCGCTCGATGTTGATGATCTTTTCCTCGCGCTCGCCACCGCCGGCCTTGGGCACGATGATGGTGTGGCGCTGCTGCAGCAGCGTGGTCAGCGCGTCCTTCTGCTTGCGGAAGAAACTGATCGGAAGTCCGGTGACCATGCGTACCGGATCGCCACTTTCAACGAAGGGCGCGACGGCCGTCAGCGCCAGGGTTTTGGCGAACTGGGTCAGAAACTGCGCCTGATCCAGTGTGAAGCCGCGGCCCCGGGATTGCTGTTCGGCCAGTTCGCCGACGAAGTAGGCGTCCTTGCCGATCCCGATGTGTCGCGGATAGCTTGCCGCCGATGGCAGCAGTGCTTCGGTGAACTGGGCTTCGTTGGCTTCGCCGACGACTGACTTGAAAACCTGGCACTGTTTGCCGTCGGTGGCCTTGGTGTAGCCGAAGCCGATATCTGTCCCGAGCACCTTCACGGCCAACCCCCTACATGCATTGATTTTCAAGAGTTTCTAGCATGCGGTCGGTTAAAACACAAAGCTGCTTGCAGCGTCGCGTTCAGTCCAGCCCCAGCTCGTCTGCGGACAATTGCGCCAGTGGACGCGGAGGTCGTGGCGCGTCCGTGTGGGTCTGCAGTGCCAGCTGCCACCAGCCGACGTCGTGCCAGGCCCCGTGCTTGTAGCCGACCTGTGTATAGATTCCGACCGGACGAAAGCCCAGCGACTGATGCAGGCCGACGCTGGCGGCGTTTGGCAGGGCAATACCGGCGTAGGCATTGAAGTAGCCCTGTGTGCGCAGGATCGTGAACAGCGTCTGATACAGGCTGCGACCAATGCCTTGCCGCCGCGCGTCGGCGTGCAGATAGATGGCAACGTCGACACTCCATTGATAGCCGGCACGCTCACGGTGGCGGCTGGCGTAGGCATACCCCAGCACCGTGCCGTTCCTTTCGGCGACCAGCCATGGCAGTACTGGGCGCGATGCGGCGATGCGTGCGGCCATGGTGGCCGCGTCCGGCGCCACGTCTTCGAACGAGGTGTGCAGGGTTTCGACATGCGGTGCGTAGATCGTCGCGACAGCTGCGCCGTCGGGCGCTTCGGCCAGGCGAACGTGGGCGTCGCTGGTGGCTCGCGCCGTCATGCTCGCGGGTGCGACAGGCCGGCCAGCGTGTGGCCGGACCGTTCCCAGTGCTGGCCGTCGAAATCCTCGTAGTCGATGGCGTCGACCTGAGCGCGACTCAGGCAGCGCAGATTGATCGAATAGCCATCGGGATTGCTGCGCGGCACGTAGAACGATTTGATGCCGCAGACGCGGCAGAACAGGTGGCGTGCAACCCCGGTGTTGAAGGTGTAGGTCGTCAGCAGTTCCGCGCCGGCGAGCAAGCTGAAATCTGCCGCGGGCACGATCAGGTGCTCGAACCCGGTCATCGCGCAGATCGAGCAGTTGCAGCGTTGAATCCGCAGCCGGCGCGGTGCGTGAACCTCGAAGCGGACGCCGCCGCAGTGGCAGCCGCCGGTATGCAGGGCTGTATTCATGGTGCGCAGATCGCCAGCGGAAACTGAATGCGCCCGATGCTGCCGCGGCTGAGGTGCGCCGCGCAAGCGCCTACGCGCCCCTGTAGAATTCACGCATGAAGCTGCAGTTCACCAAAATGCACGGCGCCGGCAATGACTTTGTCGTGATCGACGCGACGCGGACTCCGTTCACGCCGGACCCGGCGCTGTTGCAGCGCCTGACCGATCGGCGCTTCGGCGTCGGCTGTGATCAGGTGCTGGTGATCGAGTCCCCGTCGCAGGCCGACGTCGATTTCGACTATCGCATCTTCAATGCCGACGGCAGCGAAGTGGGGCAATGCGGCAACGGCTCGCGGGCGCTGGCGCGCTATGTGCGCGAACATGGCCTGTCGGACAAGAATCCGATCCGGGTGCGCACAACGACCTCGGTGCTGGAACTGAGTGACGCCGGTCCCGGAGAGTATCGGGTCAATATGGGTGTGCCGCGGCTGGAGCCGGCGCAGGTGCCATTCGATGCGCCGGCGCGAGCGCCGCGATACAGCGTGACGCTGGACGGCAGCGCGGCGCTGGAGATCGGCGTGGTCAGCATGGGTAATCCGCATGCGGTGCTGCTGGTCGACGATGTCGATCGCGCGCCGGTGGCGGAGATCGGGGCTGCGCTGCAGGCCCATCCGGCGTTTGCGCAGAGTGTCAACGTCGGCTTTCTGCAGATCATCGATGCCGGCCACGCGCGCTTGCGGGTCTACGAGCGTGGCGCCGGCGAGACGCTGGCGTGCGGCAGCGGCGCCTGTGCCGCAGCGGTGGTGGGGCAGTTATGGGGGGTGCTTGGGCCCAGCGTGCAGATGCAGTTGCGCGGCGGGACCTTGACGATCGACTGGCAAGGCGAGGGACATCCGGTGCTGATGACCGGCCCCGCGCAAACCGTATTTACGGGGGAACTGGAATGGCCGAACTGACTGCCAGCAAAG
>JBFFJL010000058.1:0-13235 GCA_041555955.1 Nevskiaceae bacterium | reverse complement strand
GCACGGTGGCTCGGAATCTGCGGGTGTCTGATGGACATTATGCGCAAGCCGACAGTTCCCCGCCCGCCGCGCGAATTGATCTTGCTCAGTCAGCAGAGGCGTAACTCAGCGTAAAATAGCCCGAATCTTGCATGTAGGCAGTTATGGCCCTGGTCACTTTAGGTCTTAGCCACCACCGTGCGCCTGTCGAGGCGCGCGAGCGGCTGGCTTTTACCGAAGCGGACCTTCCGTCGGCGGTGGAGCGGTTGCGCTCGTTGCCGGGGGTGGAGGAGGCGGCGATTCTGTCGACCTGCAATCGCACCGAAATCATGACGGTGACGTCGCTGGATGAGGAATCGCGACTGATCGATTGGTGGCGCCGCGAGCGCCAGGCGCCAGACGGCTACATCGAGAAATTTCTCTATACACATCGTGATCAGGGCAGCGTCACGCACAGCCTGAGGGTGGCATCCGGCTTGGATTCCCTGGTGGTCGGTGAACCCCAGATTCTTGGTCAGATGAAGCAGACCTATACCCTGGCGGCTGAGGTCAAGGCCTTGGGGCCGGTGCTCGGGCGCCTGTTCCAGCACGCGTTTGCGGTGGCCAAGCTGGTGCGCTCGCAGACCCAGATTGGGGCCCATCCGGTCTCGGTGGCCTATGCTGCGTTGCAGATGGCGCGCCGCATCTTCACCGACATGCAGAGTCAGACGGCTCTGCTCATTGGTGCCGGCGAGATGATGCAGCTGGTCGGTCGGCACCTGCATCAGCATGGCGTGGGGCGCATTGTTGTCGCCAACCGCAGTCTCGAACGCGCCGAAAAACTGGCGCGTGAGGTTCATGGCTACGCCATCAGTCTGAATGACCTGCCGAATTATCTGGCCGATGCCGATCTGGTGGTGTCTTCGACCGCCGCTCGGGGATTCCTGATCGACCGTGCGTCGATGCAGCGGGTGGTGAAATCCCGTCGACGCAAGCCGGTGTTCATGATTGATCTGGCCGTGCCGCGCGATATCGATCCGGCAATTGCCGAGCTCGAAGACATCTATCTGTACAGCATCGACGACCTGCGCGCGGTGATCGCAGACAACATGAAGCTGCGTGAGGAAGCGGCGCGTCAGGCCGAGGTGCTGGTGCAGAGTCAGGCGCAGGAATTCGCGCGCTGGCTCGAGAGTCGCGATGCCGGGGGAACGATCCAGCAGTTGCGTTCGCGTGCACGGTCGACGCGGGACGAGGTGCTGGACAAGGCGCGCAAGCGCCTGGCTTCAGGGCAATCGCCTGAGGCGGTCATGGCGTTTCTGGCCGATACGCTCAGCAACAAGCTTCTGCATGCGCCGTCCCAGGCGTTGCGTCGTGCCGATGCGGTGGAGCAGGCCATGCTGCTCAATGCGGCGCGTCGTTTGTTCGATCTCCCGGAAGAATAGCGTTTCCCTGTGTGAAAGAATTCTGCGTTGCTCTGCAGCGCGGCTCGGTCCGCTGTCCGTACAATTCACGCCATGATCGATATCTCACTTCAGTCTTCTCTACTGATTGACGCGCGCCGCGCCGCGCAGTCGAAGCTGGGGGCGTGTGCATGAAGGCGTCGCTGGAAGCCAAGCTGGCGCAGATGGTCGAACGGCGCGAGGAAGTCGCTCAGGAGCTCGGCGATCCCTCCGTCATTGCAGACAACACCCGATTCCGGCGCTTGTCGCAGGAGTACGCGCAGCTTGGTCCGGTCGTCGAGGCGTACTCGGCGTATCGCGGCGCAACCAGCAATCTGAACGACCTCAGCCAGATGCGCAGCGACCCTGACCCGGACATGCGGGCCATGGCGGATGCCGAGTATCCGGAGGTAGTTGCACGGATCGAGCAGCTCGATGAGGTTCTGCGGGGCTTCCTGGTGCCGCAGGATCCGCTGGACAACAACAACGTCTTTCTCGAAATCCGCGCCGGCACCGGCGGCGACGAGGCCGCGATCTTCGCCGGCGACCTGTTCCGCATGTATTCGCGTTATGCCGAGGAACAGGCATGGACGGTGGAAGTGCTGTCGGAAAATCCCGGCGAGCACGGCGGCTATCGCGAGATCATCAGCCGCATCATCGGTTTCGGGGCGTATTCACGCCTCAAGTTCGAATCCGGAGCACACCGTGTTCAGCGTGTGCCGGAAACCGAAGCGCAGGGACGCATCCATACCTCGGCAGCGACGGTGGCGGTGCTGCCGGAGATCGAGGAGGCGCAGTTCGAGATCAATCCTGCCGATCTGAAAGTCGATACTTTCAAGTCTTCCGGCGCCGGTGGGCAGCACGTCAACAAGACCGAATCGGCGATCCGCATCACCCATCTGCCCAGCGGTGTGGTCGTCGAATGCCAGGAAGAACGCTCGCAGCACAAGAACCGTGCGAAGGCGATGGCGTTGCTGCAGGCGCGACTGCTGGACGCTCAGCGCAGCAAGCAGAATCAGGACATGGCCAATCAGCGCCGCAAGCTGGTCGGCAGTGGCGATCGTTCCGAGCGCATCCGCACCTACAATTTTCCGCAGGGACGCATCACTGACCATCGCATCAACCTGACGCTGTATCAGCTTGAGCGCGTGATGCAGGGTGATCTCGATCCGGTGATCCAGCCGCTGCTGGCCGAAGACCAGGCCGAACGGCTGGCCGAGCTGGGCGAGGCGTGAAACTCGGCGAGGCGCTGATGGCGGCGCAGCAGCGCCTGCAGGCGGTCAGCGACAGTCCGCGCCTGGATGCCGACCTGTTGATTCAGCACCTGACCGGATGGTCGCGCGCGCAGCAACTGACGCGGCTGCAGGAGCCGTTGGACCCGCATGACCTCGCAGCATTTGAGGCGCTGGTCGCTCGGCGCGTGCGTGGCGAGCCGGTCGCGTATCTGACCGGAGAGCGCGGTTTCTGGACCTTGAGTCTCAAAGTCACACCCGAGGTACTGGTGCCGCGGCCGGAGACCGAGTTGCTGGTGCAATGGTCGCTGGATCTGGTGTCGGAACTGCTGGCGCCCCGCATCGCCGATCTCGGTACCGGCAGCGGCGCGATTGCGCTGGCGCTGGCGTCCGAGCGTGCGGACGCGGTGATCGAGGCAGTTGATCTATCGAATTCGGCGTTGTCCGTCGCGCGAGCCAACGCGCAGACCCTGGGCCTGCAGCGTGTGAGGTTTCTCGACGGAAGCTGGCTGGAGCCGCTGAGCGGGCGCTATCAGTTGCTGGTGTCCAATCCACCGTACATTGCATCGACCGACGATCATCTGACTGCATTGCGCCATGAGCCCCTGATGGCTCTGACCGATGGCGCCGACGGCCTCAACGCGCTGCGTGAAATCATCACCGGCGCGCAGGCATTCCTGGAACCCGGAGGCTGGCTGCTGGTCGAGCACGGCTACGACCAGGGCGCAGCAGTACGCGCCCTGTTCGCCGAGGGCGGTTTTGCCGAGATCGAAACCCGGCGCGATTATGCCGGTCACGAACGCGCCACGGGGGGGTGTCGTGGTGGAGCGACCGCATGAGTGACTACCGTCGTTACAGCCGGCAGGTGATCCTGCCCGAGGTGGGCGTCAATGGGCAGGCGCTGTTGCTGGATTCGTCGGCGCTGGTCATCGGGGTCGGCGGACTCGGCAGCGCGGCTGCGCAATACCTGGCCGGAGCCGGCGTCGGTCGACTGCTGCTGGCGGATCGGGATCGACTGGACCTGAGCAATCTGCAGCGGCAGACGCTGTATCGCTATGCCGACGTCGGTCGCAGCAAGACCGAGGCGGCGGCCGCGCAGCTGCGCCAACTCAATGCCGATGTCGATATCGATACGCTGGAGGGCGACGCTTGGTCAGAAGCGATTGCCGGAGTCGATGTCGTGCTCGACTGCACCGACAATTTTCCGACCCGATTTGCAATCAATCAGGCCTGCGTGAAGGCACGTAAGCCGCTGGTCAGCGCAGCGGCCATTCGTTGGGAAGGGCAGCTGGCGGTGTTTGATCTGCGTCGCGGTGGCCCCTGTTATCGCTGTCTGTACCCGGAGCTGGGCGAGATGGGCGAGACCTGTGAGGAGGCCGGCATTCTCGGTCCGGTCGTCGGCGCTGTCGGCTGCATGCAGGCGCTGGCTGCGTTGAAGCTGCTGCTGGGTCTGGACGCGCAACCGGGGCGGCTGCACACCTGGGACGCGCTGCAGATGTCGTGGCGCTCGCATAAGATCAGCGCCGACACTGAATGCCCGGCTTGTGGAAATCCGACATGACTTCAACTCAACTGGACACGGACGCAGCGCTGGTGATGCCGCGCCGCCTGGCGATGCAGATCCTGCACGCCGCACAGATTGCGCAGCCGGATTCGATTCGAGGCGTGGTTGCGGCATCGAGCGGCGTTCCGTCGACGCTGCATCTGGGTGCTGCGGCCTTGACGGACGAGGAGTCCGCCTGGGCACAGCTGTGGTCACATCCGCAGGCGCCGGCGATTCCACAGGTCAGCGAACTGGTCGCGGATCAGCTCTGTCTGGTGGTGTCCCTGAACACCAAGGGCGTGCTCGAAATGCGTGCCTGGCAGCTGAGTGATGGTGCTGCGCGTGAGCGCATTCTGAAAATCGGCGACTGACTGCAACGATAGATTTCAAACGCCGGAGTGCAACCCGGTGACGACAAATCCTGCGAGGAGAACGCAATGAGCGAAAACAAGATCGCGACCGAAGTGCGCGGCCACGTCCTTCTGATCGGCCTTGATCGATCGGCCAAGTACAACGGCTTCGATCTGGAAATGTTCTCGCAGCTGGCAGATGCCTATGGTCAGCTGGATCGCGATGAGAATCTGCGCTGTGCTCTGGTTTACGCAAAGGGTGCGCATTTCACCGCCGGACTGGAACTGCCGAAGTGGACGGAGGCCTTCGGTTCGGGCAGCTGGCCGGCGCTGAGCGACACGCAGCGCGATCCGCTGGGCCTGATTCCGGACAAGCGCGTGTCCAAGCCGCTGGTGTTTGCCATCCACGGGATCTGCTTCACGATCGGAATTGAACTGGCGCTGGCCGGTGACATCCGAATTTGCGCAGAGGGCACGCGCTTCGGACAGATCGAAGTCAAACGTGGCATTTACGCGTGCGGTGGCGCGACTGTGCGCATGGTGCAGGAGTTTGGTTGGGCCAATGCGCAACGCTATTTGCTGACCGGAGACGAGTTCAACGCCGAAGAGGCGCTGAGGATCGGGATGGTGCAGGAAGTCGTGCCGGCGGAGCAGGTGTTCGAGCGTGGGCTGGCCCTGGCTGAGCGCGTTGCGGCGCAGGCGCCGCTGGGTGTGTACGGCAGTCTGAAGTCGTCGCGGCTGTCGCTGGAGCAGGGAATACTGGCAGGACTTTCGCGTGCCTTGCCGGATCTGGCGCCGCTGATGCAGACCGAGGATGTGCGCGAGGGTGTGCAGTCGTTCGTCGAACGGCGCGAAGCGCGATTCCAGGGGCGCTGAGTAGCAACTCGATCGGGGGACGGCTTGGTCGCGATCACGCGATGCGGTGCCGGGCCATGCCGGATGCCACGGCTGACTGCGGCGTCAGACGGTTGCGGGTCTTCGTGTAATCACCGTCGTGCTGTGTCCCCACGGAGCGGGACGTGTGCCGGCTCCATGCTATGTTTTGCCTTTGTTGATCTTCTACTGCGAGCGGGATGAGCGATTTTTTAGCCCTATGAGCGGCAACCCAGAGAACCAAGCATCGGTGAGCCGACTCGGGCCTGATTCGGCGATGGCCCTGTTCCAGTCTTTGTCGCAGCCGGCGGCGCTGATTGACAGCGACGGCGAGACGATTCTGGCGGCAAATGCTGCCTTGTCTCGGAGCTGTGGTCATTCCGACGATGAAATGCAGGCAGCCGGGCTGATGCGTGTTCGCCAGTGGCTGCAGGATTCGAATCCGGGAAATCGCGATCAAGTGATGGTTCCGGCCACGGCAGGTGATCACCCGCTGTCATTCTGGTTGGCCTCTGCAGATCCGCGTGAAGCCAGCGGTCGCGATCGCGATCCGATCACCGGCTTGCATACCAAGCACGCGATTGAAGCACGTGTCCGTGATCTGCTCGCTGCGGGCAAGCAAGGCGTTCTGATTCGGTTCGAAGTTGATCAGTTCAAGCTGATCAATGATGCCTACGGGCGCGAGGCAGGCAATCACCTGCTGGGCTGTCTGGGCGGATTGATCGCCTCGCTGTTGCCCGCGGATCAGGCCCCGGCGCACCTGGGCGGCGACGACTTTGCGGTCGCCCTGCTGGACGTCGACGTGGATCGCGCCTGGGGCATTGCCGAAGCGGTGCGCTTGCAAATTGCGGCTCAGGGATTCGAGTGGGGCGGACGCGGTTACGGTGTCACCATCAGCATCGGCATCGCGGATTTTGCCGATGCATTCCAGGACTATGGCGAGCTGATGAAGGCGGCCGATTCGGCCTGCGAGGCCGCCAAGACCCGCGGTCGCAACCGGATCGAAATCTATCATCGAGAGGATCGTGAGTTGCGCCGTGTTCGCGGCGAACAGTCCTGGGGTGGTCGGGTACTCGACGCGCTGGAGGACAATCGTTTTGCCTTGTTCCGGCAGCGCATCGAGCCCTTGCAGCCTGGAATTGGTCGCGAACATTGGGAAATTCTGATGCGCGTTCGCGGAGCGTCCGGCTGGACCTCGCCGGTGGATTTCGTCGTTGCGGCCGAGCGCTACGGCTTGATGCCACAGATGGACCGTCGCGTGATCTCGCGCACCCTGCGCGAGCTCTCGAAGGTGACACCAGAAGCTCGACCGGTACTGGCGATCAATCTGTCGGGCAACAGTCTGGGCGATCGCAGTCTGGCGACGTACATTGAACGCATGCTGGATCTGAACGAGGTGGCGCCGGCGAACATCCGCTTCGAGATCACCGAAACTGCCGCGATCGCCAACACTTCACGCGCCGTCGCTTTGGTGTATGCGCTGCGCGCGCTGGGCTGCCACGTCGCACTGGATGATTTTGGGGCTGGCATGTCGTCGTTCAGCTATCTGAAGGCGCTGGAGGTCGACATGATCAAGATCGACGGCAGCTTCGTGCGCAACCTGTTGAGTGACGAGGTCGATGCGGCGACTGTCAAAAGCATGGTGCAGATTGCCGGGCTGCGCGGATTGCAGACCGTCGCCGAATGCGTCGAGGACGCCGCCTCGCTGGAGCGCCTGCGCGAGCTCGGGGTGCATTTTGCCCAGGGTTTCTACCTGCACCGACCCGAACCCTGGTCACTGCCCTGAGTTCACGGCTGTGTGGATGCGGCGGCTGACCTGAGGTGTATTGCGCGGCATTACCCGGTGCTCGGCTACAATTCGCGCCGATCCCACGGGCCTGAGCCATGCGTCTTTCCAAGTTCTCGTTGCACACCACCAAGGAAACCCCGGCCGACGCTGAGGTTGTCTCGCATCAGCTGATGCTCCGTGCCGGTTATATCCGCAAGCTCGGAGCCGGGCTCTACACCTGGCTGCCGATCGGCTTGCGGACCTTGCAGCGGATTGAAGCCATCGTGCGCGAGGAGCTCGATCGTGCTGGCGCGCTGGAGCTGCTGATGCCGTCGGTGCACCCGGCCGAGCTGTGGCAGCAGTCAGGACGCTGGCAGGTGATGGGCGACGAGATGCTGCGGTTCAAGGACCGTCACGACAATGACTTTGCCTACGGCCCGACGCACGAGGAAGTTATCTGCCACCACGTGCGCCAGGACTTTCGCTCGTACCGTCAGTTGCCGGTCAATTTCTATCAGATCCAGACCAAGTTCCGTGATGAACGCCGGCCGCGCTTTGGCGTGATGCGCTCGCGCGAGTTCATCATGAAAGATGCCTATTCGTTCCATCTGGATGCGACGGATCTGGCACGCGAGTACGAGAACATGCGCATGGCGTACACGCGCATCTTCGATCGTCTCGGCGTCGACTACCGCATCGTGCAGGCTGATTCCGGCAACATCGGCGGCAGCCGCTCTGAGGAATTCCACATCCTGGCTGGTTCGGGCGAGGATCTGCTGGCAGTTTCGGATAGCGGTCCGTATGCGGCCAATGTCGAAGCGGCGGTGTGTCTGCCGATATCGGATGCGCGTCCTGACGCGAGCGCGGCGATGGAGCTTGTCGCCACCCCGGGGCAGAAAACCTGCGAGCAGGTTTCGAAGTTCATGAACGTGGCGCTGAACGCCAAGGTCAAGCTGCTGGTGGTCAAGGGTGCCGATGGCGGGCTGGTCGGCATTGCGCTGCGCGGCGATCATCAGCTCAACGAGGTCAAGGCCATCAAGCATCCGCTGATCGCCGACCCGCTGCAGCTGGCGGCACCCGAAGACGTGCAGCAGGCCTTCGGCTGCGAGGTTGGTTATCTCGGTCCGGTCGACTGCCCGATTCCGCTGATCGCGGATCACGCCGCGGTCGCGCTGGCAGACTTCGTCTGCGGCGCGAATCAGAACGACCATCATCTGAAAGGTGTGAACTGGGGGCGGGACTGCGCCGAGCCGCAGACGGCCGATCTGCGCATGGTCTGCGAAGGTGACGCCAGTCCGGATGGAGTGGGCAGCATCCGCTTCTATCGCGGCATCGAAGGTGGACACATCTTCCAGTTGGGGCACAAGTACACCGAGGCGATGGACGTCAAAGTGCTCGATGAAAGCGGGCAGTCGGTGACCTTGGAGATGGGCTGCTACGGTATCGGCATTACGCGCCTGGCGGCCGCGGTGATCGAGCAGTCCTACGATGCCAACGGCATCATCTGGCCGGATGCGATCGCGCCGTTCCAGGTGATCATCTGCCCGATCGGCATGGACAAGTCGGACGCTGTGCGCGCCGCTGCAGAATCGCTGTACGCCGATCTCGCTGCGGCTGGCATCTCGGTCGCGCTGGATGACCGAGGCAACCGCCCGGGCGCCATGTTTGCCGACGCCGATCTGATCGGCATTCCGCATCGCATCGTGATCGGCGACAAGGGACTCGCGCAGCAGCAATACGAGTACAAGCATCGTCGCGCCGAAAAGGCCGAGATGATTGCCGCCACCAGCGCCGCGGTGCTGGAGAAGCTGGGAGGCTGAGTCTGTGGACGTGCTTGGACGTCGGTTCCGCAGCGTCTCAACGGCAGCCGTCGGCGGCGGCGCGCGGTCCGGATGGCTGTTGCTGAGCGCGTGCCTGAGCTGTCTGCCTGCGATGGCCTGGGCAGGACCGACGGCGCCGCCGGAGCCGGAGCTGCGGGACCTGCTGATGCGCTCGGTCGACGCTGCGGACAGCTTCGAGCATCCGTACGAAGCCGAAGTCTGGCTGCTGGACATGTCGTCGCGGCTCAGCCGCATCATGCCGGATGACGCCGAGCGGCTGGAACTGCTGCGCATGGTTCACGCCGAAGCGCGGCGGGCGAAGCTCTCGCCCGAGCTGGTACTGGCCGTGATAGAAGTCGAAAGTCGCTTCGATCGTTTTGCGATCTCGGTCGCCGGTGCCCAGGGCCTGATGCAGATCATGCCGTTCTGGCTCAAGGAAATTGGCCATCCACAGGACAATCTGTTCGTCGTGCAGACCAACCTGCGCATGGGCTGCACGATCCTGAAGTACTACCTCGACCGCGAAAAGGGGAATCTGGTGCAGGCGCTAGCCCGTTACAACGGCAGTCTTGGCCGACTGGAATACCCAGGCAAAGTCATCGAGGTGCTGAACAAGCGCTGGTATCGAATCTGATGATCTGGTGTGGCAAGTTCCCGAGCGAGCGAATAGCGCCTGGCTGTTCTGGCGTGACGGGGCTCAGAACAGCGTGAACACCTGCGGCATGATGCCGACTTCGCGCAGCTCGCTGAGAAGGATCATCAGTGCGGCAACCCAAGTGAACCATACTGCATCCATCAGATGCCGACGGAACAGCAGTGGGTGGGCCATGTAGTCGGCCGGTTCAGTCAGCTGAGAGAACCGCGGAAAGAACCGCGGCACAGCTGCAACGTAGTCGTCCCATGCTTTGCCGTGAATGCGGCGTTGCCGCTCTTCTTCGCTCAGGATCACCGACGGGTAGGTCAGCGCGAACAGGCCGGCGATGGCGACCGCAAAACTGAACGTTCCGGTTGCGAGGCCGACGCCGACGCCGCCGATCGAGCTGAAGAAATACAGTGGATTGCGCGTCATCGAGTACGGCCCAATCGTCAACAGAGACGCATTCTTGTAGCCGACGATGTACAGGTTGCACCATAGCCGCCCGATGCCGCCGATCGTCGCCAGAATCAGCCCCATTACGACCAGACCGTCGCCCAGGACCGGATTATTGGTATGCCAGTAGCTCCCCGTAATGGCGATCAGGACCAGCAGCAGTGCCACCAGAACGCGTGAAGCGCCAATGCGGTGCTTGGCAAAAGACGACATGACGGTATTCCCTCAATGGTAGCCGCAGATTATTTGTTTTTTTCCGTCAAGAGACTGTCAACGGGCTCGAATAGGCTACGCGATGACGCGTCATTTGTAAGCCTCCTGATTCGCATCGAATGATTTTTGAGCCAACCCGGTAGCTCGCGCTCGCTTCGGAGCGGTCAGCCTGAAAACGCATCAGGACCCCGTGGCTCTGTCAGAGCTGATCATGCTGGATGTCGAGGCCGTTGGGGCGCGGGTCAGCGCCGGATTCAGGGGGTGCGTCCCGAACCTCGCCGATGCGCACGCGGGTGCCGGCGTACCGGTGCGCGGTATCGAGGGCCTGCACGACCTCCTCGACCGTAGGGTTGCTGCGAATCTTCAGGCGCTGGCCGGCACGCAGCTGATTCGGATTGCTCAGGCTGTCGAGGTTGGCCTGCCAGATCAATGGCCACAGATATGGATTGCCATAGACCTCGGCGCGGCCCGAGATGATCCAGAGACTGTCCCCGGCGGCGACAACGTAACGCTGGGTCGCGTTGGCGAGCTCGCGCGTCAACGCGCTGAGCAGCAGATACGCGCGGCGCCCCTGCCGGCTTGCCAGCGCCACTTCGGCGGTGCGCATGCGTGCAAGCTGCGCATCACTGAGCCCGGTGTAGATTTGCAGTTTCTGCAGTTCGAGTTCTGCGAGCAACAGGTCATTGACGTCCAGCGCGGCGGTGCTGCGACTCAGGATTTCCGAGCACAGGCTGCGTACTGCGGCGCCGTCGCCGCTGCGCGCGGCCTGCTCTGCGGCGCTGAGTTGTACGCCCAGGTCGCGTGCCTCTTCCCAGGCGGGGATGCGGCCGACGGCTTCCTTGTAGCGCGCTTGGGCCTGCATCAGCAGCGCCGCATCGGCTTTGCTGATGGAGTGCTGTTTCGGCACTGCCGGTGCTGCGGGCTTGGGCTTGGGCGTGGGAGCTGGACTGCGCGCTTGATCGCGCGTCGGCGCGTCGACGCGGTGCAGAGAACACGCGGTGCACAGCAGCGCGGCGAGCAGCGGGGCACAGTATCGGAGCCGAGTCATCGCACAAGACTAGAATACCGGTCCTGATTTGCCTATCTGGGTCCGTGCTGGTGATTGAAATTCTTGTGCTGTATTACTCGCGACAGGGTTCGGTCGCGCAGATGGCGCGGCGCATCGCGCGAGGTGTCGAGTCGGTCGACGGTGTTGCCGCACGTTTGCGCACCGTGCCGCCGGTGACGGCTGATCATGCAGAACGTGGGCCTGCGGTTCCCGATGAGGGCGCGCCATATGCGCAGGCCAGCGATCTGCGCGAATGCGCCGGGCTGCTGCTCGGCAGCCCAACGCGCTTTGGCAACATGGCCGCGCCGATGAAGTACTTTCTGGATGGCACGTCTGACGTCTGGTTGTCTGGCGCGCTGGTGGGCAAGCCTGCAGGCGTATTCACCTCCACCGGATCGCTGCACGGTGGGCAGGAGTCGACTTTGCTGACGATGATGATGCCGCTGCTGCATCACGGCATGCTGATGGTGGGACTGCCGTATTCCGAAACCGCGCTGTCGACCACACGCTCTGGCGGTACGCCCTATGGCCCCAGCCACCATGCCGGGGTGGGGCCGCAGCCGCAACCGCTCAGCGCCGAGGAACTGCAGCTGTGCGAGGCGCTGGGGCGCCGCGTGGCAAACATTGCGTTGAAGCTGCAGGGATTGAGTGCTGAATGATGAGTCGACGACCTCTGAGTCTTTACGCCAAAGGTGTCGCGCTGGCGGCACAATTTGTCCTGATGGGCTGGCTTGCGATTCAGCAGAGCAGCCTGGCGTGGTTGGGTGCACTGCTGCTGGCGCTGCCGATACCGGGGCTGCTGCGCGAGCGCATCTATACCTATCAGTGGGCGAGCATGCTGGTCGCGTTTTACAGCGCGCTGTGGCTGGCGGAAGGCTATGCGCGGCCGGACCAGCGACTGGAGTCTTTCGGAATTGCCGCGGTGGCGGCGGTCGACTTCGTCAGTCTGGTGATGTTTGTGCGTTGGCGTCAGCGAGAGCGGCCTGCGCCAGCGGCAGCGTCAGACGCCGCTTCCGGGTAAGCGTTTCGCGATCCAGGATTTCGATCGCTTCGATCAGGCTGCCGGTATCGCGCGAGCGCGTCGTCAGCAACCAGCGCGAGACCTCGTCCGGCAGCTGCAGACCGCGCAGGTGAGCGCGCAGCTGGAGCAGCGCGTGGCGTTGTTCGTCGTTCAGTGGGCGCAGTCCGAACACTGCGCACTGCGCCAGGCGCGTGCGCAGATCGGCGCGAGCGATATTCATGCGATCGGGTGCGGCGGTGGCACTGAGGACGTAACGATGTCCGCTGCTGCGCAGTCGATCGATCACGCGGATCAATGCGGTGCACCACGCAGTGTCCGAGCTGACGGTATCGATATCGTCAATGAACAGCGCCGAGCTTTCAGCGTAGCCGTCCAGTAACGACGGACCCAGCGACGACAACTCGGTCAGTGGCAGGTAGGCACCGCCGTGTTCGCGGCACGCGGCCTGCAACAGATGGGTGCGGCCACTGTGTGCTGCGCCGAACAGCAGTACCGGTGCCGATAGCGCGCGCAGCGCGACCACGGCGTCTTCGTTGTCACCAGCGAAAAAGCTTTCGAAACTCGCCGTATCGCGCAGGTGCACGGCGAGCGGCAGCTGCGCACCCTTCATGCGGGCGGGTCAGCCGCTGGAGCTGGTGTTGCATCCTGCGGTACCGCGGGCGATTCCGGCGGGCTGCCTTCCAGATACATCGGACTCTGTAGCCAGCGCTGCTTGGCGTGGCGCAGAAGGACGGCGATGGCGGCCGAGCCGGGCAGCGCAAGCAGCACGCCGACAAAGCCAAACAACTGGCCGCCGGCCATCAGCGCGAAGATCACTGCAACCGGATGCAGGCCGATACGGTCACCGACCAGCGTCGGCGTCAGCCACCAGCTCTCGACG
>JBFFJL010000057.1:0-13363 GCA_041555955.1 Nevskiaceae bacterium | reverse complement strand
TAGTCGGTGATGGTGGTGTCGGTTTCGTGGCCGACGCCGCTGACCACCGGCACGGTGCAGGCGCGGATCGCGCGCGCGACCACTTCTTCGTTGAATGCCCACAGGTCTTCGAGTGAGCCACCGCCGCGTGCCAGCAGGATCACGTCGACCGCGGCCCGGCGCGGCAGCTCGGCCAGCGCACGCGCGATCGCCGGCGCTGCTTCGGTACCCTGGACCGGCACCGGATACAGATAGACCGGGGCCAGCGGGTAGCGCCGCGCCAGCGTGCTGGTGATGTCCTGGATCGCCGCGCCGGTGGCTGAAGTGATGACACCGATCGCGCGCGGCACGGTCGGGATCGGGCGCTTGAGTTCGGGCGCGAACAGGCCTTCGGCGGCGAGGCGCTTTTTCAGTTCCTCGAACGCGCGCAGCAGAGCCCCTTCGCCGGCCGGCTCCATGTGCTCGCAGATCAGCTGCAGGTCGCCGCGGGCGGTGTACAGGCTGACCTGGGCCCGGACCAGCACCTGATCGCCGTTGCTCGGTGGCGGGCGCACTTGGAAGTTGGCGTTGCGGAACATCGCGCTGCGCAGCTGCGCATTGGCGTCCTTCAGGGTGAAGTACCAATGTCCGGACGCCGGCCGCGACAGATTGGAGATTTCGCCCTGGACCCAGACCCGTGGCAGCGCGCCTTCTATCAGTGCGCGCAAGGTCTCGGCCAGCTCGGAAACCTGGTAAACGGTGCGGTTGCCCGCGGGCGCAGCTGGGTCGGTAAGGCGGCTCATGGGGGCGCACAGCTTAGTGTCTATTGGTCGTGATTGCGCGCTGATCGCAATCATCAGAGCGGCGCAAGACCCCCGTCATCGCCTATAATGAGCCGCTTCATCTCCTCCCGGACCTGCCATGCGGATCCAGACCGAAGCTCTGACCTTCGACGACGTACTCCTCCTCCCGGCGTTTTCGGATGTGCTGCCTCGCCAGGTTGATTTGCGCACCGCGCTGACCCGCCGCATCACCCTGAACGTTCCGCTGGTGTCCGCGGCCATGGACACGGTGACTGAAGCCAAGCTGGCGATCGCGCTGGCGCAGGAAGGCGGCCTGGGCATCATTCATAAGAACATGCCGCCGGAGCGCCAGGCGCTGGAAGTCCGCCAGGTCAAGAAATACGAATCCGGCGTGATCGTCGATCCGATTACGGTGCCGCCGACGATGACCGTCGGCGAAGTGCTCAAGCTGACCCGCTCCAACCGCATTTCCGGCGTGCCGGTGGTGGACGGCAAGGCGCTGGTCGGCATCGTCACCAGCCGCGACCTGCGCTTCGAAACGCGCTACGACGAGCCGGTGTCGCGGGTGATGACACCGAAAGCGCGGCTGGTCACGGTCAAGGAAGGCGCGTCCAAGGAAGAGGTCATTTCAAAGCTGCACGAGCACCGCATCGAAAAGGTGCTGGTGATCAATGACCGCTTCGAATTGCGCGGCATGATCACGGTCAAGGACATCCAGAAATCGACCGACTTTCCCAGTGCCTGCAAGGACGAGAAAGGTCGGCTGCGCGTCGGCGCCGCCGTGGGCACCGGCGCGGATACCGACGAGCGCGTCTCTGCGCTGGTCGAGGCCGGGGTTGACGTGGTTGTGGTCGATACCGCGCATGGCCATTCGCTCGGAGTGATCCAGCGCGTGGCGCAGATCAAGAAACAGTACGGCGACGCACTGCAGGTGATCGGCGGCAACATCGCCACCGGCGACGCCGCGCTGGCGCTGGCGGATGCGGGCGCGGACGCGGTCAAGGTCGGCATCGGTCCGGGCTCGATCTGCACCACGCGCGTGGTCGCCGGTGTCGGCGTGCCGCAGATCAGCGCGGTGATGCAGGTGGCCGCGGCGCTCAAGTCCAAGGGCCTGCCACTGATCGCCGATGGCGGTGTGCGCTATTCGGGCGACTTCTCCAAGGCACTGGCGGCCGGGGCCTATGTGGTGATGGTCGGATCGATGCTGGCCGGTACCGAAGAGGCGCCGGGCGAGGTCGAGCTGTATCAGGGCCGTTCGTACAAGTCGTACCGTGGCATGGGTTCGCTGGGCGCGATGGCGCAGGGCTCCAAGGACCGCTACTTCCAGGACACCACCTCGGAAGTCGAGAAGCTGGTGCCGGAGGGCATCGAAGGCCGCGTGCCGTACAAGGGTCCGATGTCGGCGATCGTGCATCAGATGGTCGGCGGCCTGCGCGCGAGCATGGGCTACACCGGCTGCAAGAGCATCGAAGAGCTGCGCACCAAGACACAGTTCGTCAAGATCACCTCGGCCGGCGTCAAGGAGTCGCACGTTCACGACGTGACGATTACCAAGGAAGCGCCGAACTATCGCGTCGAATGATTGGCCTCCGCCCCGGTTCGCCGGGGCTTTTCAGTTGGGAACCACACGCTTGAAGAACATCCATTCCGACAAGATCCTGATTCTGGATTTCGGCAGTCAATACACTCAGCTGATCGCGCGCCGCGTGCGCGAGCTGGGCGTCTATTGCGAACTGCATCCCTGGGACATGGACGACGCCGAACTCCGCGCCTTCGCGCCGAGTGGCGTGATCCTGTCTGGCGGGCCGGAGTCGGTGCTCGAAGATGGCTCGCCGCGCGCGCCGCAGGCCGTGTGGGAGCTGGGCATTCCGGTGCTCGGCATCTGTTACGGCATGCAGACCATGGCGGCACAGCTTGGCGGCGCAGTTGCCCCGGGCTCGGTCAAGGAATTCGGCTACGCCGAAATCCGTGCGCGCGGGCATTCACGTCTGCTCAAGGACATCGAAGACCGGGTCAACGACGACGGGCACGGTCTGCTCGACGTCTGGATGTCGCATGGCGACCACGTCAGCGAACTTCCGACCGGCTTCAAGCTGATCGCCTCGACCAAGGACGTGCCGATCGCCGGCATTGCCGACGAGGATCGCGGCTATTACGCGTTGCAGTTCCATCCGGAAGTCACGCACACCACGCAGGGCAAGCGCATCTACTCGCGTTTCGTGCACGAGATCTGCGGCTGCGGCAATGCCTGGACCGCGGACAACATCATTGAAGACGCCATCGCGCGTGTGCGTGCGCAGGTTGGCGACCGCAAGGTGCTGCTGGGCTTGTCCGGCGGCGTCGATTCCTCAGTCGTCGCCGCATTGCTGCACCGCGCGATCGGTGAGCAGCTGACCTGTGTGTTCGTCGATCACGGCCTGCTGCGGCATCAGGAAGGCGATCAGGTCATGAAGATCTTCGCCGATCACCTTGGCGTGAAGGTCATTCGCGTCAACGCCGAAGAGCGTTTCCTCGGCGAGCTGCACGGTGAGTCCGATCCCGAAGCCAAGCGCAAGATCATCGGCCGCCTGTTCGTCGAAGTGTTCGATGAAGAATCGAACAAGCTCGACGGCATCGACTTCCTGGCACAGGGCACGATCTACCCGGATGTGATCGAATCGGCCGGCGCCAAGACCAAGAAGGCGCACGTGATCAAGAGCCACCACAATGTCGGTGGCCTGCCCGAGCGCATGAAGATGCAGCTGGTCGAACCGCTGCGCGAGCTGTTCAAGGACGAGGTGCGCGAGATCGGCGTCGAGCTCGGTCTGCCGCGCGAGATGGTCTACCGCCATCCGTTCCCCGGACCTGGCCTGGGTGTGCGCATTCTTGGCGAAGTCAGCAAGGCCGCAGCCGACACCTTGCGTCTGGCCGATCACATCTTCATTGAAGAACTGCGCAAATCCGGCTGGTACGACAAGACCAGCCAGGCTTTCGCCGTGTTCCTGCCGGTCAAGTCCGTGGGCGTGACCGGCGACGGTCGTCGTTACGAGCCGGTGATCGCGCTGCGTGCGGTGCAGACCATCGACTTCATGACCGCGCAGTGGGCGCACCTGCCGTACGAGCTGCTGGATGTCTGTTCGCGCCGCATCGTCAATGAAATCCCCGGCGTCTCCCGTGTTGTCTACGACGTCTCCGGCAAGCCGCCCGCGACCATCGAGTGGGAATGAGGCGCGGCTAGGCCGTGCCCAGAGGCGAAGACTGCATGTCAGTGACTGCGCAAGACCTTGCCTCCGCGACTGATCAGGACGCGCGTGACGTGCACTGGATGCGTCACGCTCAGTTGCTGGCGCACCGCGCCGAGGCGGCGGGTGAGGTGCCGGTCGGTGCCGTGGTGGTGCGTGACGATCGCGTACTCGGCGAAGGCTGGAACCGGCCGATCGGGACGCATGATCCGAGCGCGCACGCCGAGATCGTCGCGCTGCGCGCAGCGGCTGCTGCAGACCAGAATTACCGCGTGCTCGACACCGCCTTGTACGTCACGCTGGAACCCTGCGTGATGTGCGCCGGCGCGATCGTGCATGCGCGGGTGTCGCGTCTGGTTTTCGGGGCCTACGATCCCAAGGCCGGTGCGGTGTCGTCGGTGTATGACGTGATCGCCGCGCCACGTTTGAATCATCGGCTGGCCTGGCGTGGCGGCGTACTCGAAGATGAGTGCGCGCAGTTGCTGCGCACGTTCTTCCGGCGTCGTCGCGGCTAGCCGGCGCGTCCTACTGCGTCAGTCGCAGCAGAATCTTTGCAGCGATCTGACGGAATGCCGTATCCAGGTCCGCCGCGGTGGGCGCAAATACCGCGACGCCGGCGGGCTGGTCCGGATTGAAGCTGGCGCTGGCCGGATCGTTTGCCATCCTGCGCAGGGAGTCGCGATCGATGCTGTTGCCTAGGCCGATGGCGAACACCAGGATGCCAGCCGAGCGCGCCTGAGTCGCCGACTGCTCGGCGCGAAACTTCCCTTCGGAGGTGACGTTGTTGCTGCTGCGCGTACGGCTTGTGGAGTACTCCTGCGAATAGAAGGTGGATGGGTCGCGCTTGCAGCGAACCGTCATGCCGTTGGCGGGATCGCGAAAATCGTATTCCCCGCTGCCCGGAACCAGCACCAGCGGCACGAGTACGTTCTTGCTTGAGCACTCGACATCGCCCAGGAACGAATTGGCGTAACCGTCGGTGAAGAAGATCAGCACCTTGAGCACGTTCTCGTTGGGTGCCAGCGGAGCGTTGACGATCTGGTCACGGGCGATGTCGATGCCGCCATGCGAATAGGTCCACCCACCGAAGTGCAGGCTGCCGGCTGCATTGCGAATCAGCGCCTTGAAGGTATGGCGCATTGAGACGTCGAGCCGTGCATGGTCTGCATAGCTGGACAGTGCAGCGCGGTCGTTGGCGTCGTCGAAGTAGTTGATAAAAGTGGTGACCGCTCCAGGTAGCGCCGCTGCGCCGCCATTGCTGCTCATGGATCCTGAGCGATCAAGTGCAATGCCCATGACCAGGCGCGCACGCGACGCCTGAGCGTAGGCCTTGACGTTGATTGTCTTCCACTGAGGCAGCAGACGGATGAAATAGGTATTCAGCAATACGTTGGCTTCGACGCCGACGCGCTTGTTGCCGAGTTCGTCGGTGCTGAACGTCACGGTGACGGTGGGTTCTGATGACTGGCGCGTGGTCATGCCGGATGCGGCGTAGTTCATTCCGAACGCACTTTCGGCAATCTTGCGCACCGTGGTGTCGCCATCCGACAAATTTCGCACGCCAGTCAACGCGGCGGCGTCCACGCTCTTGGCGAGTGCGGCGCGGCTCATGTAGAGAAAGCCGACATCAATGGCCAGACCGAAGAACAGCAGCATGGCAATGGCGCTGATCAGGAACGTCACCAGAATGACGCCGCGTTGCTGATTAGGGGTGGATCGGGTTGCTCGCATGGCGGCGCGACTCAGAAGAATGCGACGTCGTAGTAGACGCCGCCGGTTTCGATGTCGATCAGGTTGCCTAAAGGGGTGATCGGCTTCGAGCGATAGAACACTTCTGCGGCAAACAGGTTGCGGCCGTTCGGGGGGATCGCCGTTGACGTGGCGGGTAGTACGGCGGTGTTGCCGATGCCGGTGCCGATGTGGCTGGCGTGCGCTTCGCCGCCCGCAGTGCGCTGTTGGACGATGCTCAGGCGGCCATTCGCGTCACGCAGTACTTCAGTGATCACGATGTAACCATCGCGTTCGATATCCAACGGTGCGGCCGAAACCTGGATCGCCGCGATTGCATCGTCGAGGCTGGTGCCGCGCGAGGTCAGATTGGCGGCTTCGCGACTTAGGTTGATCAGCACCTGGTGCGACAGGATCGAGCGGCCGATATCGATGACGCCGAACATCAATACCAACAGAATCGGCAGCACCATCACCATTTCCACCACGGCCACGCCGCGCATCGCGCCGGGCTTGTGAAGTGTCTTCGCGGGAGCGATCAAGTCTCGGCTCCCGGCGGGAACGGCTCATTTCGGAACGTGGTGCTGACCGTAAACGCGTGTCCGCCGTTGTCGAAATACTTCCCGACAAACGGAGTGATGAAATGGAATTCGTAGTCCAGCGACAGCGTGAACGTGTCGCCGGGTCCGCCGGCATTGTTGGCGCCGCCGCTGACACTGGAGATGTAGATGGTGTTCGGGTCCACCTGAACGCCGATGGCTTTCTCGCGCACGACCTGCTTGATCGAGGCGAGTCGCGACTGCAGGGTTTCCGGGTGATTCGGATCGGGCAGGCTGCGTCCAGTCACGCCAAAGCGTCCGGCCTCGCGCATCGCGTGCTGCAAGGTGATCTTGGTGAACATCATGCGGCTGAAGTCGAGCATGGCGAAGATCATCAGGATGAAGACCGGCATCAGGATCGCCAGTTCGACCACGACCAGTCCTCGACCCCGGCGACGGGATCGCTGCCTGTCTGTAGCGCACGTGCGCTGAGTGCTGGTTTGCATGAAACGCCTCCGCAGGATCGCGGCCCGCACGCGGGTTGTCCACGATCATCAGGAGTCAGTCTCAGGGTAAACCCTGCATTGCGCTATAGAGAATTTGCGCTATGCCGCTTGTCGGCGGCGGTGCCAGCAGTGCCTGCGGGGTTTAGCGGAAGCCGTCGCGACGTTCGGTCGTTCCGGCTTCGTGCGGCGTGGTGCCGCGGTCTGCTGCAACGGCGATCAGATCGCGCAAACGTTGCGGGAGCCGTGCGATGCCTTGGGTGGCACCCGGCGAATTGGCGCAGTCAGATGACAGCGCGATGAACTGATTTTGCTCGACAGTGTGGATGGTGGCGCGGCCGTCGCGCGCCAGTGCGGCAATGCCCTGGATCAAGTCGTCGGTGCGCAGTCCGAGTGTGCGCCAATGCTCGCGCAGGATGTGCACGTCCAGCCGCGTGCTTGCGCCGAAGCGGTCGAACGCCAGGGCCAGCACGATCAGCGCTGCATCTTCGGTGGAGAGTTCGATCGACGCCATGTTCAATCCGAAGCGAATCGCCGCGTCGAATCGACGCCGGGCCTCAAATGTCAGGCTTCATTATGGCGACTGCGCAGCGTCTGCGACAGTGTGACGCTCAGGCGTTGCTCGCGCGCGCCGATCGATGGCGCTGCCGTCCGCAAGCATCGCGGGATACGCCAGCTGGTAGGTCTTGATCAGGTCCACCAGATTGTCGGCGTGCATCTTGGCCATCATGCGACCGCGGTGCATCTCGATGGTCTTCAAGTTCAGGCCGAGCTTTTCCGCAATTTCGCGATTCTTCATGCCTTGCATGACGCAGGTGAGCAACTCCCGCTCACGCGCGCTGAGGCTGTCGATATGTTCCTGCGCCGTACTGCGTGCCGCTTCCCGGCTGCGGCGGAGCTGATCGCGCTCCAGCGCGGCACGCACATTTTCCAGCAGAACGTGACGTGAAAACGGCTTGGTCAGGAATCCGACTGCCCCGGCCTGGACCGCGCGCACAGCGGTATCAACGTCGGCGAACTCGGAGACAAAAATGATGGGCATCGATTCGCCAGTGCCGTTGAGCTGGTGCTGCAGTTCCAGTCCGGTCATGCCGGGCAGGAACACTTCTGAGACGACACAGCCCGGTTCGGTATTGCCGGCTTGTGCAACGAAATCTTCTGCACGCGCATAGGTGCGGGTCTCCAGCGCCATCGCGGAGAGGAACTGCTGCAGTGAGCCGCGGAGTGCGTCGTCAGGCTCAATGATGTGAATGGTGCCGTTGCTGGTCATACCGGGTTTACCCTCGATTGGGCGAATGATAGCCATAGCCATCAGTTCCCCGCAATAACCCTTTATGGCTCGAAATTACCTGTTCATTCCGCTAAGTCTTTGTGTTGTCGAGGAACCTCCGCAAATCGAGATACATGGAATGCCATGGCTAGGCATTAATATCTACAGGGTATACCCTTGACGCTATCTGAACCGCCGCTTAACTTGGCTGCAAGGTTTGCGGTGCCGTCCACCCCTGATGTCTGACGGCACCGCAGCCGAAGAGAGCAGGCCATAGACGTTTTCCACGCGGAGATTCTGGCGTTGGCGGCATGGGCCTCTCGTTTGAGCATCTGTGCAGCGTTAAGGAGATTCACCATGTCCATTCGGGAAAGCATTGTGCGGTTTCTGCGGGATGAAGAAGGCCTCACCACAGTCGAGTACGCGGTCGCCGGCGGTTTGATCGCAGCTGCGGTGGTTGCAGCGTTCGCGTTGTTGGGCGGCACCGTCGACAAGAAGATCACCGGCATCAACACCGAGCTGAATAAGTAAGGCATTGGCCGGAATCGGACCGTGGGACGTTTTCCACGGTCCGGTCACCGGACGCCACGATCGCCAACACCGATAAGAAAAGCACTCACGATGCCTGATCTCGACTCCACGTTCGCTGCCAATGCGATCCTGCAGTGGTCACTGGCGTTGCTGCTGATCGCAGCAGTCTGGCGCGATCTGCGCTGGCATCGAATCGACAACGGCATCGTTCTGGGCGGCATCGTTGTGGCCCTGACGCTGCATGCCATTGCTACCGGAATACCCGGCATTGCCTCGTCGCTGGCTGGGCTCGCGGTCGGATTGCTATTGCTGCTGCCGTTCTATGCGCGCGGCGGCATGGCCGCTGGCGACGTCAAGCTGATGGCTGCAGCCGGTGCGTTTCTGGGGCCGGTGGACGCGGCCTGGGCGACCGGTTGGTCGCTGATCGCCGGCGGGGTAATCGCGTTCGCGATCCTGCTGCAAGGCGACGGACTGCGTCGCGGCGTTCTTTCAACCAGTCGCCAGTTCTTCGATTACGCCATGGCCAGGGTCTGGGTACCGGCGCCGGCAGGCAGCGCCGCGGCACGACGGTTTCCATATGCCGCAGCCATTGCCATTGGTTGCATGACGGTCGCGCTGTGGCGCGTCACACACGCGGCGCCGGTCACGGCGTAATGCGCAGCAGGGAGCAGGGTTCATGAGCAATAAGCGCAATTCCCTCATTTTTCTCGCCGTGGCTCTGGTGCTGGGCATCGCCGCGGCGATGTTTGCCCAACGCTGGGCACGACAAAGCATGGCCGCCGCCGAAGCGCAGGCGAGCCGTGACATCACTGAAGTGGTCGTTGCCGATCAGGAGCTCGCGTTCGGAAAGCGCATTGAAGCGTCGCAGCTGCGCACCGTGCGCTGGCCTGCGGACGCGGTGCCAAACGGCGCTTTCAATCAGATTGAAAAGGTTGTCGGCATGGTGTCCAAGTACCAGATCTTTCCGGGAGAGCCGGTTCTGGAGCAGCGCATTGCCGACCCGGCCACCAGCCCCTTGATGGCCAGCCTGATCGGACCCAACAAGCGAGCGGTGACCGTCCGTGTCGATGACGTCGTTGGCGTCGGGGGCTTCCTGCTGCCGGGCAGCCGCGTCGATGTGGTGGCGTCCAAGCAGATCGACCGGCAGGACTATCAGACCCGAACGATTCTGCACAACCTGCGCGTGCTCGCTGTGGACCAGACGGCGTCAGCCGGCGCCGAGGACAAGCCCGTCGTCGTGCGTGCGGTAACGCTGGAAACCGATCCAAGCGAAGCCGAGGTGCTGGTGCAGGCGACCATCGAAGGCGCTGTGCAACTGGCGCTACGCAATCCCGAAGATGAATCGGTGCCGGAGGTGGCCATGGTGCAAGCGCCGGTGTCGAAGTCCACACCCAAGACGGTGCGCCCACGCCAGGAGGCGGCAATGACTGTCATCCGCGGAACCCGCGTCGACGACAGCCGCAACTGATGCAGTGCGCATAAGGAGCTCCCGTCCATGAATATCTCATTTCACCGCCGTCACCTCGGGTCACTGGCACTGGTTTGTGCGCTGCTGTGGACGCCGCTTGCGTCGTGGGCCGCTGGTGCCGCCATCGAACTGGCGGTGCCTATGAACAAGTCAGTTTCGGTCAGTCTGAACGCGCCGGCCAAGCGTGCCTCGGTTGGTAATCCGGGGGTTGCTGACATCGTGGTGCTGGGTGATCGCGAGCTGCAGATCGTCGGCAAGGCGCTGGGGGCAACCAATCTGATGCTGTGGGGCAAGGACGGTCGCGTCCTGTCGGTCTACAACATCGAGGTGGTGCATGATCTCAATACACTGAAGACCAAGCTGCACGCGCTGCTGCCCGGTGATTCCATCGAAGTCCGATCAGCGCAGGAGAACATCGTTCTATCGGGTGAGGTTGGCAACATGACGCGCCTGCAGGCAGCGATCGCACTGGCCGAAAGCTTTCTGCCGGAATGCATCAAGGCCGAAACCAGTGAAGGCGGCTCGGTGCAGAAAGTGCTGCCCGGTACCGGCGAAGGTCAGGACTGCGACAAGGGCAAAGTCGTCAACCTGATGCAGGTCGGTGGCGCGCAACAGGTGATGCTGCACATCACCGTGGCTGAAATGGCGCGCACTGTGCTCAAGCGCATGGATGCCAATTTCAACATCTTCAATCTGGGACGCAAAGGTGGTGTCGGTGCGGTGCAGGGCGGAGCAACCTTCCCCAACGCGCTGGATCCCAACGGTCTCGAAACGCCCATTCTGGGTTCGCTCAACGGTTCTGCCGGGACGATCGGACCCGTGGTGGACAAGTTTGATCCATCAATGCCGGTGATCGAGTCGGCCGGCATTTTTCTGGACTATCTGAAGGGCGATCTGTTTCTGCAGGCGGTGCTGGATATTTCGCGCCGCAACGGCCTGGCCAAGATTCTGTCGGAGCCGACGCTGACCACCCTCAACGGGCAGGAAGCCGAATTCCTGTCCGGCGGCGAGTTCCCGATCCCGGTGCCGCAGGGCGGCTCCAACAACGCGGTGACGATTCAGTTCAAGGAGTTCGGTGTCGGCGTGAAGTTTCTGCCGGTGGTGCTGGATTCCGGACGCATCAATCTCAAGCTCAACGTCAGCGTCAGCGAGCTGTCGCAGGACAACAACGTTGCGTTGTCGTCGTCGGGAACGACCAGCAGTTTCGTGATTCCCTCGCTCAGCAAGCGCAGTGCGATGAGCACGGTTGAACTGGGCGACGGCCAGACCATCGGCATCGCCGGTTTGATCAGCGACAACGTGCGTGAGTTCGTCGACAAGTTGCCGGGGCTCGGCGACATTCCGGGCCTGGGTGCACTGTTCCGCAGTCAGGAGTTCCTGTCCGGGCAGACCGAACTGGTGATCTTCGTCACACCACATCTGGCGCAGCCCATTGCCAGCGGCCGCCCGCGCTTGCCGACGGACAGCTTCGTGCCACCGAGCGATCGGGACTTCTATCTGATGGGTCGCATGGAAGAAGGCGCCTCATTGCTGCCGCATCGGATTCAAAGCTCCAAGGGCGGCCCCGAAGCGGCCCGCTTCGGCCACGACTTCTGATCGAGGATCTGCCATGAACCTTAAATTCCTGCCTGCTGCCATCTGCATGCCGCTGCTGCTGCTCGGCGGCTGTGTGACCTCGACGGATCCAACCAAGGTTGAAGACGATTTCGGCAAGTCGGTGCGCCAGATGATCTCGGCGCAGACCTACAACCCTGGCGCGGCGCGCACGCCGGCGCCGGCGCTGACCGGCCTGGATGGTGTGCACAGTGAAGCCGTCCTCAAGACTTATCGCGAACACGTCGGCGACCCGCAGGACGTGCAGCAGACCGTGAAAATCAAGGTCGCGGAATAATGCTCATGAGCCCTCAATCGGAATTGACTGCGTCCAAACGGGCCATTGTGCTGGTGGCCGCGCCGACGCTGGTCGCCGCCGAGCAGATCACCGCGATGCTGGCCGCCGAACACGACCTGGATGTGCGGACGCAGGTGGTCATTGATGGCCACGTCGATCCGCTGGGCGACAGCAAGAGCCCGGCCCATTTGGTCATTGCCGACCTCGGTGATCGTGGCGGTGCGTTGCTGAACGACTGGGATCTACGTGGCGCCGGCACACCGTTGATTGTCATCGGTCCGGCCAACGAGCCGCAGACGATGCGTCGCGCGATGCAGCTGGGCGCGCGCGATTACCTGTCGCCGCCACTGACTTCAGAGCTGCTGGTGGGTGCCATACGCCAGGTGCTCAGCGAGCGCATCATCAGTCACGCCCCGGGCACCGGCGGAAAACTCACCGCAGTGATCACCGCGAAGGGCGGTTCCGGCGGTTCATTCGTGGCCTGCAATCTGGCGCACATCCTGACCGTGCACCGGCAGCGCAGCGTCGCATTGATCGATATGGATCTGCAGTTTGGTGCCCTGCCGTTGTCGCTGGACCTGCACAGCCGCGACACGCTGTTCGATGCGATTGCCGCCGTTGATCAGCTCGATCCGGTCGCGCTGACCGGGTACATGACCAAACATGAAAGCGGGCTGCACGTGCTGGGCGCGATCTCGGATCAGCTGGCCATTCCGTCCGAAGTGTCGGTGGAAGCGGTGCACCGCCTGCTCGGTCTGGCGCTGCAGACCTACCAGCATGTGGTGGTCGATCTGCCGCGGCAGATCGATGCGCTGACCACGATGGTGCTCGGCGCGGCCGATCATGTGCTGGTGGTGAGTCAGCAGAGCTTTTCGCATCTGCGCGATACCAAACGCATGTTCGAACTGCTGCAGGGCTATGTGGGGGTGCCACCGGAGCGCATTTCGCTGGTGGTCAACCGCTACGTTGAGAAGAATCCGATCACCACTGACGACATACGCTCGGCAGTCCGGCCGCAGAATCTGGTGTTGATCCCGAACGACTTCGTGGTGGCGACCGAAGCGCAGAACCTTGGCGTGCCGGTATACGAAGGTGCACGCAATGCGGCGCTGACCCGCGCACTGTGTGCGATATCCGAGCGCATCGACGCCGGAGTTGCCGCAGCGGATACACCATCGCGGCCGCCCGAGCGGCCGGTCAAGCGCGCCCTGCAGCGCGTGCTGGGCATGCGGTAATCGGCCATGCTCGGCTTCGGAAACAAATCTGCCCCAATGCGCCCGGCGCCGGTCCGGCCGGGTGCCAGCACTGCGGCACCGACAACGCCGGCTGCCATCGAACCGTGGATTCCGACCCCGCAGGAAGATGAGTGGCTGCGGCGCATTCATCAAGGTCTGCTGCAGCAGCTGGAGCTGTCGCGTCTGGGTCTGCTCGATGAAGCAGCGGCGCGTCGC
>JBFFJL010000056.1:0-13414 GCA_041555955.1 Nevskiaceae bacterium | reverse complement strand
TGGCCAAGGAAGCCGAGGAAGCACGCCTGCGCGAATTCATACAGACCCAGCTCGCCGAGCTGATGATGCTGCGGCTGGAAACTCAGGCGCGTCATCGCGCAGAAGGAGCGGATTCGGCCGCCGAAGTTCCGGTCGATACGGCGCACTGAACGGAGCCATCACTTTCTACGCTGCGGGGTGCATCGACTTGAGCCCTGCCGGCGTAAGAAGAAATTTTCAAGAATCTACTTCAAGGAGACGGGTGTGCTGGGACGCTTGCTGGTGTTGTGCAGTCTGGTTTGCGTGAGTTCGGCCTATGCCGGTTGGTCCGGTGAACTGGAGTTGGGGTATCTGGCCAGTTCCGGAAACACGCAGGCCGAGTCGCTCAACGGCAAGTTTGGGCTCGACTATGCCGGCGATCAGTGGAAGAACGCGCTGATCGCGTCCGGCGTGTACACCACGGATGAGGGAGAAACTTCGGCTGAGCGCTACGCCGCGGCCGACACGCTGAGCTGGGATGTCAGTGCGCACGACTATCTGTTCGTTGCGTTGGACTGGGAAAAGGATCTTTTTGGCGGCGTTCGTGAGCGTCTGTCCGAAACGGCCGGCTACGGTCGCCACGTGCTGACCGGGCCGAAGCACGTCTTGGACATCGAGCTCGGCGCCGGTGCGCGTCAGACGCAGGCGAACGACACCGGCGAGCGCCAGAACGATACGATCGTGCGGGGCAAGGCGGCGTACCAGCTCGCATTGTCCGAGACCAGCCGGTTCCGTCAGTCCTTGAAGGCGGAGTCGGGCGAGTCGAACACCTATGTCGAATCGCTCTCCGAGCTGAAGCTGTCGATTGTCGGCAATTTGTACGCAGTGCTGTCGTATACCGTGCATCACAACAGCGATGTTCCTGCCGGCAGCGAAAAAACCGACACCTTCACTGCGGTCAATCTGTCCTACAGCTTCGGCAAGTAAGCGCCTCAGGTGACTGAACGATGAGCTACTACCAGCATCACGTGTTCTTCTGCTGCAACCAGCGCGAGCCGGGTGCGCGCACCTGCTGCAATGACAAGGGTGCCAGTGATCTGCGGGACTACGCCAAGCAGAAGGTCAAGGCGCTGGGCCTGAGCGGCGCCGGGAAAGTGCGCATCAATCAGGCCGGTTGTCTCGATCGTTGCGAGCTGGGGCCTTGCGTGGTCGTCTATCCGCAGGGCGTCTGGTATCGCTATCTGGATGAAGAAGACATCGACGAAATCGTCGAAAGCCATCTGCGGGATGGCGAGATCGTTGCGCGGCTGCGTCTGCCCGATCTGTAGCCGCTGAGATCTGCGCCAGCCGTGCGCGGCTGCGGACTCAGAGGATCGGTGAGTCGATGCCCAGCGGGTTCTTGGTATCGTTTTGCTGCGGCACTTCGACATCCGGCGCTGCTGGCTGCGGTGGCGTCACCGGTACGCCCGTCATCCACACCAGCATGTCGTAGTAGGTGCGCACATTGCCGACGTAGGTCACCGCTTCGTGACCCCGCGCATATCCGTATTTGGTCTTACTGTGCCAGCGACTCTGCGTCAGCAGGGGAAGCTGTTCGCGGATATCGAGCCAGCGATCCGGGTCGCCGCCCTGCTGTCGCACCAATGCCCGTGCGTCGAGCAGATGGCCATAGCCGATGTTGTATGCGGCCAGCGCCAGCCAGGTGCGATCCGGTTCCTGCACTTCCGCGGGGAGCTGGTCGAGCAGCATGCGGAAGTAGTGGGCGCCGCCACGGATGCTTTGCGCGGGATCGTCGCGGTTGTCGATCTTCATCAGACTGGCGGTGGCATTGGTCAGCTGCATGATGCCGCGCACACCGGTCGGGCTGGTGGCCGAGGGATCCCAGTGGGATTCCTGGTAGCCGATCGCGGCCAGCAGGCGCCAGTCCAGGCCGACCTGTTCGGCGACTTTTTCAAACTGGGCCCGATAGCGGGGCAAGCGGCTTTCAACATGGTTTGCCAGCGTCAGGGCGCCGTAGCTGTCGACCTGCTCGATGTGGCCAAAGTAGCGGTCGCGCAGGCGTGACAGTTCGGATGCCTCCAGTTGCGCAATATATTCGTTGGCCAGCTGATACAGGCTGCCGTCGCGATTGGCCGGAAAGGCCCAGGCCAGCGGTTGCGAGTCGGCGACCTGGAACGCTACACGCAGATTCGGGTAGTAACGCTGGTTGATCGCGACCAGGTCGGAGTTGGCAATGGTGTAGTCGAGGTCTCCATTGGAAACCCGGAACAGCAGTTCCTCGGACTCGACCTCCGGAATCTCCTGCCAGAGAAGATTCGGGAACTCGGTGCCGCGCAGCTCGCGCAAGCGTTGCGCGTGGATGCCACCATCGACGACAGCCAGTGTTCCGTTCAGGTCGGCCATCGATTTCGGTTTGGCTGTTCCTTTCCGGTAGATCAGCAGCGGGACAACGTCCTGCAGCGGGGTGCCGAATCGGATGTCACTGCTGCGCTCCAGAGTGACCCCGATTCCGGCAGCGGCCATTTGCGCCTTGCCCGAAAGTACCATCTGCAGCGCCTCAGGCGGCGTTGATGCCAGCACCAGCTCCAGTTTGGCGCCGATCTGCTGGGCCAGCTTGGAAACCAGATCGTATTCGAATCCGGTCGGCTCCCCGTCCGGACCGACGTAGTACGTGGTCGGGCTGTTGACGGTGGCCACTTTCAGGGTGCCGGAAGCGCGGATTTCTTCGACGACGGACGTCCTGGGTGAGCAGGTCGAGACCACCGTGAGGCATGCCGCCGTGACCGCGAACGCCGCCATCCGCACCGTCGCGCGCGCGGAATTGGCATCGGTATTGGTTTTCGCGTTTCGGGTCATTTAGAATTCGCGCCCGGTCGGGCTGCCGTATCGACCGCACGCTAGCACAACAGGTTTCCTTCACGCGTGCGCCGGGTGTCGCAAGCGACGTTTCGGGCAGGTCGAACGGTTGTTCCGGGGTGTGCATCGTGTGGGCTGTTGCGACGCACAATCAGCTACACTATGCGCCGCGTGCGGGGTTGCCAGGCATGCGATGCCGCGGTGCATTTGCGGTATTCGAGTTTTACGGAGAGGTGGCAGAGTGGTCGAATGTACCTGACTCGAAATCAGGCGTACGTGCAAACGTACCGTGGGTTCGAATCCCACCCTCTCCGCCATACAAACGAAATCGGGCCCATCGGGCCCGTTTTTGTTTGAGCAAATGCCGGGTGGGGTTCGAACCCACGGTAGATAAACTCCGGGTTCGCCCGTGACCGGGCGCGAGCCGGAGGCGAGTCCGCAGGACGGCTTACGCAGTGAGCCGCAATCCCACCCTCTCCGCCATGCAAACGAAATCGGGCCCATCGGGCCTGTTTCATGTCTGAAAATTGGCCGGGCGGTTCGATTCTTCGGCTACGCGCAAGCTGATCGGCGCGGCGGTTTAAGCGGGTCTCGACGCCTGCCGCAATGACATACACTTCGCACCTGTCTCCATCATTCCATCGCTCCACGGGTCCGAAGGCGCACATGGCTGCCAAGCAACGTCTCTACCGCGTTTCATTCATGAATCAGGGGCAGGTTTACTAGATCTATGCCCGCGAGGTGAGTCACGGCGGCATGCTCGGCTTTGTCGAGGTGGCAAAGCTCGTGTTTGGCGAAAAAACGACCGTGGTGGTCGATACCAGCGAAGAGAAGCTGAAGGACGAGTTCGCCAATGTCGAGCGCTTCTACGTTCCGGTCCATGCGGTGATCCGGATCGACGAAGTCAGCAAGCAAGGACCCGCACGCATCGTTGGCGGCAGCGAAAGCGGCTCCAAGGTGACGCCGTTCCCGCTATATACCTTCGGTGGCGATGGCAAACCGTGATGCGGCGGTTCGCTTGAAGGTGGGGCGCTGATGCGATTCGCGATGCTGGGCAGTGGCTCGAAAGGCAATGCAACGCTGATCGAAGCCGGCGGCACGCGCCTGCTGATCGACTGCGGGTTCACTTTGGCGGAAACCGAGTTGCGCCTGGCCAGGCTCGGAGTGGAGGCTGCGTCGCTGGACGCGATTCTGGTCACGCACGAGCACGGCGACCACTTGAGCGGCGTCGGGCGGCTCGCGCGCAAACATCGGATCCCTGTGTGGATGACGCATGGCACCTACGCGGCCTGGAAGGATGCCCAGGTGCCGCATTGCCTGCGCTTCAGTCCGCACCAGCCGTTTCGCATCGGCGCGCTGGAGGTGCAGCCGTATCCGGTGCCCCACGACGCCCGCGAGCCGTGTCAGTACCGGATCGGAGCGGGCGCGCTGAGCCTGGGCGTGTTGTCGGATCTGGGCCACATCACGGCCCATGTGCGCGAAGTGCTGGCGGACTGCGACGCGCTGTTGCTCGAATGCAATCACGACCCCGTCATGCTTCGCGATGGCCCGTATCCGGATGCGCTGAAGCGCCGGGTCGGCGGCGACCGTGGGCATCTGTCCAATCAGCAGGCGGCACAGCTGCTGAGTCCAGGCGCCCGTAGCCGGCTTCAGCATCTGGTGCTGACCCACCTGTCGGAAGCCAACAACACCCCCGAGCTGGCGCGTGCGGCCGTCGTCGCCGCGCTGGAACAGGACGCGTCGTGGCTGGTCTGCGCCGATCAGGCCGATGGCCTGGAGTGGCGCGAACTGGTCTGACGGTTTGGGGCCCGGACGTGCGAAAATAGCGCGCTCGCGAACCCACATCCCGTCGTCTGGCGTTATCAGCCCAGTCGCCGGGGGCTGACCCAAGGATCTTCATGGCTCTGACCGTGCTCCCCGGTGCCGAAACGCTCTCGGCATTCCGCATCGCCCGTCTGCTCGAGCAGCTGCGCCGTTTCGCGCCCAATCTTCAGTCGGTGGTCGAGCGCGATCTGTTCCTGATCGACGCAGATGGCGTCGACGTGATGGCACTGCGCCAGCTGCTGGGTGACGGACCGGCGGCGATTGAGGCGGCCGATCTGGTGCTGTATGTGGTGCCGCGGCTGGGCACGACCTCGCCCTGGTCGAGCAAGGCGACGGATATCGCGCGCGTCTGCGGACTCGACGGTGTGCGCCGGATCGAGCATGGCCGTGCTTACCGCCTGAGCGGCGTCAATTCACTTCCGGATGAGGCGCTGGCGCTGCTGCATGACCCGATGATGGAGTCGGTGCTCGATGATGTTGCCGCGCTCCAGCATATCTTTGACGCCCAGCCGCGTCGCCCGCTGCGGACGGTGGACGTGCTCGGCGGCGGAGCTGCGGCACTGGCTGCGGCCAACACCGACTGGGGTCTGGCGCTGTCGGACGATGAAATCGCGTATCTGGCTGCGCACTACAGCAGTACCGGTGCGAATCCGACCGATGCCGAGCTGATGATGTTCGCGCAGGTCAACAGCGAGCATTGCCGGCACAAGATTTTCAATGCTGAATTCACCGTCGATGGCGAGGCGCAGCCACATTCGCTGTTCGACATGATCCGCATGACTCACGCCGCAGCGCCGCAAGGCGTGCTGTCGGCGTACAAGGACAATGCGGCGGTCATTGAGGGGTGGTCGGCGATGCGCTGGTTCCCGGATGCTGACCGCATCTGGCGGGCTCATGACGAAGACGTCGCGATTCTGATGAAGGTCGAGACGCACAACCATCCGACGGGTATCTCGCCGCATCCGGGCGCCGCTACCGGCGCCGGTGGCGAGATTCGCGATGAGGCCGCGACCGGACGTGGCGGCAAGCCCAAGGCGGGCCTCAGCGGATTCAGCGTTTCGAACCTGTGCATTCCCGGCTTCGAGCAGCCGTGGGAGCAGACGGCGGAGTTGGTCTCGCGCGGGCGCCCGCAGCGGATGGCGTCGGCACTGTCGATCATGCTGGAAGGCCCGATCGGTGCTGCGGCCTACAACAACGAATTCGGCCGGCCCAATCTCAACGGCTATTTCCGCAGTTTCGAACTGGTCGCGCCGGACGGTCGTAACCGCGGCTATCACAAGCCCATCATGATCGCCGGTGGCTACGGCAACATCCGCACGCCGCATGTCGAAAAGCTGGAAGTGGTTGAAGGCACGCAGCTGGTAGTGCTCGGTGGCCCCGCGATGCTGATCGGTCTGGGGGGTGGTGCGGCCTCGTCGATGGCGACCGGCACCAGCTCCGAGGCGCTGGATTTCGCGTCAGTACAGCGCGCCAATCCCGAACTGGAGCGGCGCTGTCAGGAAGTGGTCGACGCCTGTTGGGCACTGGGTGATGCCAATCCGGTTCTGTCGATTCATGACGTGGGGGCGGGCGGCATTTCCAACGCGCTGCCGGAACTGGTCGATGCCGACGATCGCGGCGGACGTTTTCAGCTGCGCGAGGTCAACAGCGCCGATCCCGCGCTGTCGCCGATGGAAATCTGGTGCAACGAATCACAGGAACGCTACGTTCTGGCGATCGCGCCGCAGGACATCGAGCGTTTCGCGTCCCTGTGCGCGCGTGAGCGCTGTCCCTATGCGGTGGTCGGCACTGCAACCGCCGAACGGCAGCTGATCGTCGAGGACGCCCTCGACGGCAATCGCGCGGTTGATATGCCGATGCCGGTGCTGCTCGGCAAGCCGCCGCGGATGCAACGCCGCACGCAGCGCGTGCCGCAGCAATTCGATGGCTTGAATACCGCGCAGATCGACCTGCGCGACGCTGTGCAGCGTGTGCTGGCGCTGCCCAGTGTGGCGTCAAAGAGTTTCCTGATCACCATCGGCGATCGGACGGTCGGTGGCCTGACGGTACGCGATCAGATGGTGGGTCCATGGCAGGTGCCGGTGGCCGACTGTGCGGTGACCGCGTCCGGGTTTGAGGCGACCACGGGCGAGGCGATGGCGATGGGCGAGCGCACGCCGCTGGCATTGATCGATGCGGCGGCTTCCGGTCGCATGGCAGTCGGCGAGGCGGTGATGAATATCGCGGCCGCGCGAATCGGCAAGATCGGTGATATCCGGCTGTCGGCCAACTGGATGGCCGCCTGTGGGCAGGGTGACGAGGATGCGCGCCTGTTCGATACGGTCAAGGCGGTTGGCGCCGAGCTGTGTCCGGCGCTTGGTATCGCGATTCCGGTCGGCAAGGATTCGCTGTCGATGAAGAGCGTGTGGTCGCAGGACGGACAGGCACAGGCGCAGACGGCGCCGCTGTCGCTGATCGTCTCTTCGTTTGCGCCGGTGGCTGATGTGCGCATGAGTCTGACGCCGCAGCTGCGCACCGATGCCGGGGACAGCCGACTGTTGCTGCTGGATCTGGGTGCGGGGCGCAATCGTCTTGGCGGTTCGGCACTGGCGCAGGTGTATGCGCAAGTTGGTGACCGTGCACCGGATCTCGACGATCCGCATCAGCTCAAGCAGGCCTTCGCGTTGATCCAGACACTGAATCAGGACGGGCGCTTGCTGGCCTACCACGATCGCAGTGATGGCGGCGTGCTGGTCACGGTTGCGGAAATGGCGTTCGCCGGACACTGCGGCGTTGCGCTGCAGATCGCCGCTCTCGGCGCTGACCAGGTGGCGGCATTGTTTGCCGAGGAGCTGGGCGCGGTGCTGCAAGTGCGCGCGAATGATGTGCCGGCCGTACTGGCTGCCGCGAATGGCGCGGGGGTGTCGGTGCAGGAGATCGGCACGGTCGTGTCCGAGGATGTGCTGACGATCGACGCCGGAACCCAGCGCCTGTACGCAGAAGCGCGCAGCACGCTGCATCGCCGCTGGGCCGAAACCAGCTACCGCATCGCGGCGCTGCGCGATGATCCGGAATGCGCCGGCGAAGAATTCAAATCCGTCGGTGCTGCGAACGATCCTGGGCTGCAGGTGGCCCTGAGCTTCGATTCGGCTGAAATCTCCGCGCCGGCCCTGGTTGGCCGGCCCAAGGTGGCGATCCTGCGCGAGCAGGGCGTCAACAGCCAGTACGAGATGGCCTATGCGTTCCACGCGGCCGGCTTCGAGTCGGTCGATGTGCACATGAGCGATGTCCTGGGCGGCCGGGTGCAGCTGAGTGATTACGCCGGCTTGGTGGCCTGTGGGGGTTTTTCGTATGGCGACGTGCTGGGTGCCGGGCAGGGCTGGGCCAAGACCATCCTGTTCCATGCGCAGGCGCGCGATGCTGTCGCCGGGTTCCTGATGCGCAACGACCGCTTTGCGCTCGGTGTCTGCAACGGCTGCCAGATGTTTGCCGCCTTGAAGGACATCGTCCCCGGGGCTGCGCAGTGGCCGACGTTCCGGCGCAATCGCAGCGAGCAGTTCGAGGCACGCTGGTCACAGGTCGAGATCACCGAATCGAAATCACTGTTCTTCGAGGGGATGGCCGGCTCGAGGCTGCCGATCGCCGTGGCGCATGGAGAAGGCCGCGCGGTCTTCGATGCGGATTCCGATCTGGAGGCTCTGCGTGCGGCCGGGCAGCTGGCAATGCGCTATCTCGGTCCGGACGGCGCGCCTGCGAGCGGTTATCCGCACAACCCGAACGGCTCACCCGAGGGCGTGACCTCGGTCTGCAACACCGATGGGCGTATCACGGTGTTGATGCCGCATCCGGAGCGCACTGTGCACGGCGTCGTCGGATCGTGGTGGCCGCAGCAGCGTGGGGCCAAGACGCCGTGGTTCCAGATGTTCGTCAACGCCCGCAAGTGGGTGCGCTGACACGCGACGATTCTCCGCTATTCGGGCAGGCCCAGGTCCAGCAGATCATCGGGGACCTGGCCGTCATAGATGTCATTGAGGCGCGACTGCAGGTAGGCGGTGCGGACGAACAGATACGGGTCGAGCTGCTGCGCCAGCAGGCTGTCGAGGTCGAGCAGGTGCGATCGGGTATCGACCGACTGCGCCGCGAAGATCGCGATGCGGTCAGTGGTATCGAGTTCTTCCACGTACTCCAGCGGCCCGGTCCAGTTGTCACCGACGAGACCGACCAGATCTCGATTGGTCGTCGGACCCAGCAGCGGCAGCATCAGATACCAACCTTCGCCGACACCCCAGTGGCCCAGGGTTTGTCCGAGATCTTCGTCGTTCTTGTGCAGGCCCACCATCGTCGCCGGATCAAAAAAGCCGGCGAGGCCGAACGTCGTATTCAGCAGCAGACGGGTCAGGTCTTTGCCGGACTGAACGAACTTTGCCTGCAACAGATCGTTGATGATGACCGTCGGGTAGGTCAGATTGTCGAAGAAGTTGCTGACCGAACCACGCACGGGTGACGGCACCACGGCGACGTAGCCCAGAGTGACTGGACGCAGCACGTATTTGTCTGCGGTCTGGTTGAAGGCAAAGATGGGCCGATTGACGACTTCAAGCGGATCGGCTGGTTCGTACGGTGAGTTGTGCGCGCAAGCGGACAGCAGTGCGCCCGCAATACACACAGCCCCCGCCTGCAGCATCTGTTTCATCTGATCCCCCAACTCCCCATCCGGTTGATGCTTACTGTGACGGCAGTCCCAGCATGGTATCGATTCCAAAGAACACCGCAAAATCGCGCAGCTGCTTCGGCGCGTTGACCAGCTTCAGCGTGCCGCCGCGTTGCTGCGACCGTCTCGCCAGTTCCAGCAGCAGCGCTGCCCCGGCACTGTCGCACTGACTGACTTCAGCCAGATCGAGCGTGCCGTCAGCGACAATCGCGTCGGCCTGCGCCAACCACGAGGCTACCGTCTCAAAGTCGAGATTGCCGCTCAACGCAATCATGAGCCCGGCGTGGTCGCCGGGTCGACGACGCCCTCAGTCGAAACCGACAGCTGATTGGCGGTCAGGCGTTGAATCACATCGGCGACGCTGGTCTTTCGAATCTCGCCATCCAGCTGTGTGCGGAAATTCAGGACCAGCGAAATGTTCTCTGCCTTGATATCCCAGACCTTCCAGGAGCCGTCGACCAGACGCATCGAAAAAGTCACCGGAATCGGTGGCTTGCCATTCTTGCGCACGATCGTGGTATCGACGCTGGCCTTCTTTCCGGTGCCGTCGATGCGCGCCGGCTTGACCTCGATTTCCACGCTGTCGTAGTACTCGAGCAGCTTGTCGGCATAGCTGTGTACCAGCATGTCCTTGAACGCGCGCTCGAATTGACCGATCTGCTCGGCCGAGGCGGCTTTCAGATGTGCGCCAAGGATGACCTTGGCGATATAGGTGGTGTCGAAATGCGGCACGATTGCCGCGTCCACCATGGTGTAGAACGCATTCTTGTCGGCCTGATAGGTCTCGACGTGATGCGAGATGTCGTCCCGAATCGTGCTGGTGGTGGACTCGATCACCTGTTCCGGCGTGTCCATCGCCCATGCGGCACCAGCGGTGTTGAGCGCTGCAGCCACCGCAAACAGTGCCGTTCTTGCAACTCGTTGCAGGGCGATGTTCATGGATGTGCTCCTTGCTTTGCATCAGATGATGATTTCAGCGAGTCGGCCAACTGGCTGATGGCTTCGGCCAGTTTGTCGTCCTTGGAATCGGACTGACCGGCGACAAATTGACCGATCAGATTTTCCAGCACCAGTGCGCCCTGGGTCAGGCTCAGCTCCGAGCCGTCGGTCAGATAGTCGTCCATGCCGCCGGGCTCCAGGCCGATGTACTGGTCGCCCAGCAGACCGGCAGTGAGGATCTTGGCGCTGGTGTCTTCCGGAATCTTGTCGTAGCGATTGGAGAGGTCGATCGACACGCGGGCCTGGAAGCTTGACGGGTCGATCGCGATGTCGCGCACACGGCCGATCTTGACGCCGGCCATCGTGACCGACGCGCCGACTTTTAGACCGCCAATGTTCTGGAATACGCCGCTGACACTGTAGGTGCCCTCGCCACGACCAACCGTATCCAGGCTTGCGACTCGGAAGGTCATGACGAATACCGCGGCAACGCCGAGACAGACAAAGAAGCCAACGAGAATCTCCAATGATCTGGTTTGCATGATCGATGTCTACCTTGTTCGACTTAACTGAACATGAATGCCGTAAGGACGAAGTCCAGCGCGAGAATGCTCAGCGACGAGACCACGACAGTTGAAGTGGTGGCGTTGGACACGCCCTCGGACGTCGGTGGCGCGTTGTATCCCTGATACATCGCGATCCAGTTGACGACCATGCCGAATACTCCGGCTTTGACGAAGCATTGGCGTAGATCGCTGAGTTCGACGTTGGCGTGGATCTGCGACCAATAGGTGCCAGAATCGCCGCCGAGCAGGTCCACCGCAATCAAATGGCCTCCGGCAACGCCAATCGCCATCAGCGAGAAAATCGCAGTCAGCAACGGCAGTGAGATCAGTCCGGCGATGAAGCGGGGCGCAACCACACGGCGCATCGGATCCACCGCCATCATTTCCATTGCCGAGAGCTGGTCGGTTGCGCGCATCAGGCCGATTTCAGCGGCCAGTGCCGAGCCCGCGCGTCCGGCGAACAACAGACCTGCCACGACCGGGCCGAGTTCACGGATCACCGCGAGCGCGACGATCACGCCGACCGAATCCTCGGCGCCGAAGCGGTCCAGCGTGTTCGCCATCTGCAGCGCCAGCACCATGCCGATGAACATGCCGGAGATCACGATGATGATCAGCGACTGCACGCCGATCATGTAGATCTGTCGCACGATGATGCGGGGACGCAGCAGCGCCGGACCGATCGCCGCAAGAATGTTGAACAGGAAGAACTGTGCGCGGCCCAGGCCTGACAGCAGATTGCTGATGATGGCCATCGAGCCGGTCATTGCGCGTCTCCCAGCAGTTCGGCGGCGAGCGGTTCAGCCTTGTAGTGAAACGGGATCGGCCCGTCCGGGCGGCCTTGCAGGAACTGCTGTACCAGCTCAGATGTGGAGTTGCGGATCTGCTCAGGCGTGCCGTGGTCGAGCACTTTGCCGGCGGAAACGATGTAGGCGTAATCCGAGATTGACAGCACTTCGTCGACGTCATGCGAGACGACAATGCTGGTGATACCCAAGGACTCATTCAGCGAGCGGATCAGACGCATCAGCACACCCATGCTGATCGGATCCTGACCGGTAAACGGCTCGTCGTACATCACCATGTCCGGGTCCAGCGCGATCGCGCGCGCCAGCGCCACACGGCGCGCCATGCCACCGGACAATTCTTCGGGGTAAAGGTCGCGGGCGCCACGCAAACCGACGGCCTCGAGCTTCATCAAGACGATGTCGCGAATCATCGAATCCGGCAGTTTGGTGTGCTCGCGCAGAGGGTAGGCGACGTTATCGAACACCGTCAGGTCGGTCAGCAGCGCGCCGTTCTGGAACAGCATGCCCATGCGCTGGCGCAAGCGATACAGCCCGCGACGGCTCTCGCGGTGCACGTCGACGCCGTCAAACAGGACCTTGCCGTGGCTCGGCCGCCACTGGCCGCCGATGATGCGCAACAGCGTGGTCTTGCCGGTGCCCGACGGGCCCATGATTGCGGTCACTTTGCCACGACGGATATCAACGTCGACGCCGTCGTATATGACGCGGTTGGCGTAGCCGAAACTCAGCTCGCGTACGCTGACCAGCAGGTCTTCGGAGGTTTGATCGCCGCTCATGGGGGTGCGGAAATGCGCCGGGTTCGGATTTTATTGTGTGCGTAGTGTAGCCGACACACTGATCGCATCCGAATTACGGTGCGTGACGTGATCAGGATGCGATGCAGACCGTCGCCGGGGCCAAATCGGGCGCGCCATAGCCCAGGTGTCTGAGCAGCAGCGGTCGAAGGTCAGTGGCGACGCGATCGAGGTCTGCCGGTCCGCCGAGCCTAGCGAAGTCGGTCATGCGCAAGCCACTGTAGCCGCAGGGATTGATCCGCGCGAACGGGGCCAGATCCATCGCCACGTTGAGCGACAGTCCGTGATAGGTGCAGCTGCGCCGGACGCGCAGTCCCAGGGAGCCGATCTTGGCCCGGCCCGGCAGGCCCTCGGCGCCATCGACGTAGACGCCCGGCGCCTGCGGGTCTGCGTATGCGCGGATGTGGTAGCCCTGCAGCAGGTCGATCATCGATTGCTCGATATGGGTCACGAGGCTGCGGATGCCGTATCCCAGCCGGCGCAGATCCAGCAGGAAGTACACCACCAGCTGTCCCGGGCCGTGGTAGGTCACCTGACCGCCTCGGTCCGACTGCACCACCGGGATGTCGCCTGGAGCGAGCAGATGTTCGGCGCGGCCTGCCTGCCCTTGGGTAAACACCGGCGGGTGCTGCAATAGCCAGATTTCGTCGGCCGTGCGTTCATCGCGGGCGTCGGTGAGCGCCCGCATGCGGGCAAACGTCTCTGCGTACGCCACCATCCCCAGATTCCGCAGGATCGGCGGCGGACCTGAATAGAGTCCCGGATGCGCCGCTGGGTTCAGCTTTCGATCCACAGGCGAACGCTATCGATCATGCGTTGCATCAGGCCGCCCTCGGCAATGGGCTGCAGGGCGACCAGAGGCACCGTGCGAAGGGTCTCCCCATCCAGTGAAACCGTCACTTTGCCGACGGCCTGGCCTGCGACGACCGGGGCGACGATGATGCCGTCGATGACCGGCGTGACCGTGAGTTGGTCGGC
>JBFFJL010000055.1:0-13767 GCA_041555955.1 Nevskiaceae bacterium | reverse complement strand
GTACGCGGCGTGCGCCGGCGCAGAAGGGCACGGACAGCCGGGCGCATCTACCGCAAAGACAGTAGGTCCGCACGCAGCGATCGCCCTACCATCGCAGAGTCATTGAGAGTGAGAGAAACCATGGCCAGATACGAGTGCACCATTTGCGGCCACGTCTATGACGAGGCACTGGGCGATCCGGACAGCGATATTGCGCCGGGCACACGCTTCGAAGATCTGCCCGACAGCTGGGTCTGCCCGGAATGCAGTGCCGGCAAGGACGCTTACGAACTGATCGAGTAGCGCCACTTCCGGCAACACGATCTCGCGGGGGGAGCCTGTGGATTCCGATAACAACGCACCGACGAGCGAGCAGCGGCGCGGGCTGCTGAAGCGGCTCGCGCTGGCCGGTGCCGGCCTTGCCGCCAGTGGCGCCAGCGCTGCGGCGCCGGTATCGCGCAACAGCGTCCGCCGCTGGGATCGCGAGACCGATGTGCTGATCATCGGTTCGGGCGCCGCCGGCACTTCGGCGGCAATCGAAGCCCGTCGCGCCGGCGCCGACGCGCTGATGCTGGAACGCGAACACATTCCCGGCGGTTCATCCAGCATTTCGGGCGGCGTCTGCTATCTGGGCGGCGGCACGCCGCTGCAAAAGGCGCTCGGCTTCGACGACACGGTCGAGGCGATGACCACGTACATGCTCGCCGCCAGCGCGCCGTACGCCTCCGAGGACAAGATTCGCCTGTACTGCGAAAGCAGCCTGGAGCATTTCGACTGGCTGCTCGCCAACGGCGTCGAATATGCCCAGAAGTTCTCGCCGGAAAAGGAAATCTCGATTCCCGACGGCTCGCTGTACTACAGCGGCAGCGAAAAGACCTGGCCCTATCGCGAGCTGGCCAAGCCGGCGCCACGCGGTCACGTACCGCCGTCACAGCATCTGACCGGCGGACGCGAGCTGATGCGTGCGCTGCTGGCATCGGCCGGGCAACTCGGGACGCGGCTGGAAGTCCGTGCGAGCGGCGAGCGTCTGGTGGTGGAAGCGGACGGCAGCATCGCCGGCGCGCAGGTGGTCGTTGGCGGCAAGACAGAATTCATCCGGGCGCGCCGCGGCGTCGTGCTGGCCGCCGGCGGCTTCATCCACAACGCCGAGATGGTCAAGCTGTATGCGCCCGAACTGGCGCGCTGCCAGACGCCATGGGGCCGCGCCGGCGACCTGGGCATCGGCATTCGCATGGGCATGGGCGTCGGCGGCGCGGTGCTGCAGATGCACCACGGTTTTGTGATCACGCCGATGTACCCGCCGGAGAGCATCCTCAAGGGCATCGCGGTGAACCAGCGCGGCCAGCGCTTCGTGCCGGAGGACGGCTACTACGGCCTGGTCGGACACGAGATCGCCTACAAGCAGGACGGCAAGGCGTGGATGATTGTCGATCAGACGCACGCCTATGCGTGGAAAGACTTTCGCCTGCCAATCGCCGCGCAGGCCCCGACGATTGCCGAGATCGAGCAGCAACTCGGCATGCCGGACGGGGCACTGGTGCAGTCGGTCGATTACTACAACCGGCATGCCGCCAAGGGCAACGATCCACTGTTGCACAAGGCCAGGGACTTTCTGGCGCCAATCAAGCAGGCGCCGTTCACGGCTTACAACCTCAGCACTGACCAGGCATTCACCCCGGCACATACCTTCGGCGGCCTGCAGACCACGCTCGACGCCCAGGTGGTCGATGCCTGGGGCGACGTGATTCCGGGGCTGTATGCAGCCGGACGCACCTCGGCGGGTCTGCCGGTGGCGCCGTATATGGGCAGCGGCATTTCGATCGGCGATTGCACGTTCTTCGGTCGACGCGCCGGGCGGCATGCCGCGCAGCGCAAGGCATGAGGAGATCGACGATGCGCTCAGCACTCATCGGCATCGCGTTGCTGTTGGCACTGCTTCCGGCGGCCTTCGCCGAATCACCGCCAGACGCTGTACCCATGCCGACGGGCGATGCGGCGCGCGGACAGATCCTGTTCGGCCAGTGCCGCACCTGCCACTACCCTGAAAAGGGTTTCGGTCATCACAACGGCCCGAGCCTGTGGGCCGTGTTCGGTCGCAAGGCCGGCAGTGCCGAAGGCTACGAACATTATTCAGACGAAATGAAACAGGCCGGATTCGTGTGGACACCGGAGCTGCTGGATTTCTGGCTCGGCCACATGGACAGCTTTCTACCCAACAGCACGATGATTGTGTTCCCGCTCGACGCGCAGCAGCGTGCCGACGTCATCGCGTATCTGCAGCAATTCCACGATTAACACGACACAGAGCGTCACGAGGTCAACACCATGAGCGCAAGCGAAACAATCAGCCAACCGGCACCACGCCCCCCGATGGTCAAGGGCTTGCCGCTGATCGGCAGCACACTGGAAATGGCCAAGGATCCCGCACGCTTCTTCGTGCGCTGCTATCACGACTACGGCCCGGCGTTTCGGGTGCGCGTGTTCGGCAATACGCTGACCGTGATCGCCGGCGCCGAAGCCGCGACCTTCATGGGCACGCGCGAAGGCAAGGAGTCCCTGCGCTCGAAGGAAGCCTGGGAACCGCTGATGCAGGAATTCGGCGCGTCCAAGATGCTGACCGCTGAAGACGGTGATCTGCACAAGCAACTGCGCACCGTCATGAAGCGCGGCTTTTCCAAGGACTCGATCAAGGGCCGCTACAACGAAATCCTCAAGATCACCGAGGAAAGCCTGCTGCGCGACTGGCTCCCCGGCGATGACGTCGGCGTGGTGCAGGCGATGCAGTATCTGGTCGTCGACCAGCTTGGCAGTGTGCTGACCGGCTCGGTGCCGCGCGCCTACGTCAAGGACATCCGCACGACGATCCTGTACATCCTCAACGTGCTTGTCACACGCCAGCGGCCCAAGTTTCTGATGCATCTGCCCGAGTACAAGCGGGCGAAGAAGCGCATGTTCGAACTCGGCCGCCAGATGGTCGCCGACTATCACGCCCGTCCGGGCGATACGCCGGACGAGTTCAAGACGCTGATCGATGATGTCATGGAAGCGCACCAGAACGATCCGGCGTTGATCCCGGACAGCGATCTGGTGATGCTGATGACCAGCCCTTACGTTGCCGGCCTCGACACCGTTGCCAACACTACGGCCGCGATCGTCTACACCGTGCTGAAACACCCGGACGTGCTCAAGCGCATCCACGAGGAAGTCGACGCACTGTTCGCCAAGGGGCCGGTCAACGAAGAGACCTTCATGAAGGAACTGCCGGTGCTCAATGGCGCGATCATGGAAACCATGCGTCTGTATCCGATCGCGGTGGCGCAGATCCGCACCGCAGCCAAGGACTTTGTGTTCCAGGGCTATCAGATCAATGAAGGCGAGATGATCTATCTCGGCACCAGCGTGCCGCACTTCCTCGAAGAGTTTTTCCCGGACGCCGACAAGTTCGACGTCGACCGCTACTCCAAGGAACGCGCCGAGCACATGCAGATCGGTTCCTACTCGCCGTATGGCCGCGGCCACCACACCTGCCTGGGCAAGAGCCTGGCCGAAGTGCTGCTGGCGATGACGATGGCCGAGGTGTTCTACAAGCTCGATTTCGAGCTGGAATCGCCGCACTACGTGCTCAAGACCAAGACCGCGCCGACTCCGGGCCCGGCGATGAATTTCAAGGTCCGCGTCAAGGGCTACCGCCACTGATTACCCTTGAAGCGCAAGCCGCATGAGGGCACGTGCGCAGGATCCGGCCAAACCCTTCACGAGCACTTCGTCCATGAAACATGCCGTCATTACCGGTGGAGCCAGCGGTCTCGGCTTCGGTTGCGCGACGCGCTTTGTCCGTCTGGGTTTTGATGTCACGCTCGTCGATATCAATCAGAACACCGGCGCCAGTGCGCTCAGCCAACTCAAGGCGATGGCCGGTAACGGCCAGCGCTGCCGCTTGGAGACGGTGGATCTGGCCGACCCGGACAGCATCGTCGCACTGGCGCAGCGCCTCATCGTCGCAGGCGACCCGATCGATGTGCTGGTCAACAACGCCGGTATCTACCCGCCGTCGATCCGCACGCTCTCGAAGGAAGGCCACGAACTGACCTTCGCCATCGCACACCTGGGCCACTTTCGTCTGACCCATGCGCTGTGGCCGCTGCTGGAAAAGGCCGAGGCCGCGCGCGTGATCAGCATCTCGTCGATGGTCCAGCGGCAGGCCAAGAGCAACTTCGATGACATGACGTTCGAAAAGCACTACATGCCGATCCTGGCGTATCAGCAGGCCAAGCTCAGCTGCCTGCTGTTCGCGCTGGAACTGCAGCGCAAGCTCGGTGCCAGTAGTTCGAAGATCGGCAGCTATGCGGCACACCCCGGTGTCTGTCGCACGCAGCTGTCGCACAACCGCAAGCTGTCGGACCAGGACAACGCCTGGCAACGGCTGTCGTCGTTCTTTCTGCGCGGCCTGCGTTATGTCGGGCAGTCTCCGGAAAACGGCGCCGGCTCGGTGGTGATGGCCGCCACCTCGCAGTCGATACCGCGCGGAGCCTTTATCGGTCCGACCGGGCCGCTCGAAGCCTTCGGCAGACCCGGAGTGGTCAAGCCAAGCCCGGTCGCCAGCGATCCGCAGATCGCCGCTGAGCTGTGGCAGCGCACCGAAGCCCTGACCGGTCTGCGCTGGCCGTTCGGGTGACGGGCCGATCCCCGCCGTTCGCGGCGGCGAATGATGACAACCCCCGCGGAAATCACGTGGTCGCCGGTCAGCGGGCGTTCGGACACAATGACTATCCTGGGGCTAATCCCCATCCGATTGAACGCGACGAATGATGATGATGATGCACCGCACTGTCCGGAACGCACTGTTGGCCGGACTTCTGATCGTAACCGCGTGTACCGCCGCTGCCGCCGAACCAGCAGGCAGCAGCGAACCGCTGGTGGGCTACTGGCGCGCGCCGGCCGGCGACGACAGTGGTCGCAACTCGATCGTCGAGCTGTTCGTCCGCGACGGACACCTGTTCGGCCGCATCGTGCGCACCGAGGCAGCGGACGGCAGTGTGCTGCACCCGGTCTGCGAACGCTGCTCCGAGCCCCTGAAGGGACAGCCGATGCAAGGCATGGAGTTCGTCCGCGATCTGCGCAAGGACGGCGACGCCTGGGTCGATGGCCGCGTCGTCGATCTCCGTCCGGGCTGGACCCAGGGTCTGACCGGCATCTGCGAACTGCGTCTTCTGGTCGACGGAGACCACGCCGAACTGCTCGGCTACCGCGGGCTGCGCGCCTTCGGTGAGACCAGCACCTGGACGCGCGAGCCGGCGCCGGCACCCTCGGCATCTGCCGAGTAAGGCGGCGCAGCGCGGCACTTCATTCGCGCAAGCCGGACACGAAGCGCTGGAATTCGGCGTTGCCGCGCAGCAGCTCGCGGCCGGCGGCAATCAAGGCGTCGATCTGCTCGCGCTCCAGCGAGAAGCTGGTCGGGATCTGATTGAAGAATCCGCGGCGTTTGGCTTCGGCAATGCCGGCGAAGTCGACCTGTACGAAGTACGGCTCGATCGGGCGTTCCGGCGTCGACAGCTGTGCCGACCACCGCTGCATGGCGTCACGCATCTGCTCCAGCGTGGAAGCGTTGTAGCGGTGGATCTGCACATCGGTGACAGCGTTGATGGTCTGCTCCAAAGTCGGCGCCTTGGGGCTGTCCTCCATCGTCGCCGACGGCACCGTCGAGGCGTTGACCGAGACGATCGCAAAATGCGTCGCCGGCTGCCGGCCCATGCGCTGCAACATCGCCTGCGGACCACCACCGACTTCGATGTATTCATAGATCGCGCGCAACCCCAGGTTGTCGCTGACGCCACCGTCGACCAGGTGGATGTAGTGCCGGTGCTGCTTGTCGGCGTAGCTGCGCAGGCCCTCAACGACCTGCAGCAGATCCGGCGAGTCGGCGACGCGCTGCTGCATCCGTTCGAGCCAGTCAAAGGCTTCAGCATGACAGCCGTCGTAGTTTTCCACTGCCACCGGCGTCAGCAGCACCGGCACTGCGGAGGACGCGGTGACCGCACGCGCCACCGGAAAGCTCGACAGGTCCGAACACAGCAGGTCGAAATACTCCTGCATGAACGAGAAGCGCACGCCGCCGCCCAGATCCGTGGCGTTGATGACGATCGTCGGTCCGCCGCGTCGCTGCATGTCGGCAAAGGTGGCGCCCTTGAACACGGCGGATTCGGCGAGCTCCACCGCGAGCTCGCCGCGCCCGCGGCGCGAAAACCAGAATGCCGGATTGAACAGCGCATAGGTCAGCTCGCCGGCAACGTCGCGGCGCAGGAAGTCATGCTCGAAGTTCTTGAAGATGCGGTCGCCGAACAAGCCAAAATAGGCCGCGGTGAAGCTGCCACCGGATACCGCGGTAATCAGGTCGACCTCGTCCAGCAGGCGTCGGGACTGACCCTCGACGACAACCTGCGTGTCGCGCAGTTCCTGCAGCACGCCGTACGCCAGCGCCGAGGCACGCGCACCGCCGCCGGAGAACGCCAGGATCAGCGTGACGTCGCCGGATCGCTGCGTATCCTCGATGCCGCCGAGCGCGTACGGAGCCGATCCCGGCGCCGTCTCCAGCGGCTGATTGCTGATCGTTCCATAGCTCGCACAGCCGCCGAGCAGCGCGGCGCACAGGATCAATCCGAACTGCAGTTGCCGCATCCGACGCCTCACTCGACGGGGCTGCGGCCACACACCGAAGCATCGGTGTTGGAGCTCATGTGCCGGATCAGTTCCAGGCGCAGTGGTTCGAGCGCGTCGTCACCGCGTTCGGCCGACACGTGGATGGCAGCAGCGTGTTCCATCGCAGACAGCGGTTCGGCCTGTAGTAACTGGCGCTCAAGCACGGCCAGATCCGCCTCCGATGCCCCGGTACCGCGCGCCACGCGGGCGGCGACCCGTGCGCGCAGTACCTCCACCGGTGCGGGTCGCGTCACCAGCACACACGGCAGCGCTTGCGTCGCGGCAGCGTCGAAGAACGCTGCGCGGTCTGCAGCCCGCAGGAACGCCGCATCGATAATCGCGATTTCGCCGGCCTCGACGATCCATCGTGCCAGCTGCATCAGCCTCGCGTAGGTCTGCACCGAACTCGCCGGATCGTAGATTCCTTCCCCAATGGCGGAATCCGTGCGCACGGTGGCGGCCAGACCGTGCAACCGCTTGCGTTCGACGTCCGAGCGCACGCGCACTGCCGGCAGCATCGACATCAGCCGCGTGCTCAACCAGCTCTTGCCGCTGCCGGACAGGCCGTGCATCAGGACCCACCCGCCGGCCTTCGACTGCGCCAGCGCCTTGGCCAGATGCACGTAGGCCACACATTGCGCCCGGTCCGTCAGCCGCTGCGGCCCGTCATGCTGTGCGCTGCGCAACGCGGCGACCTTGGCCCGCACCAACGCGCGATAGACCTCGTAGTAGCGCAGCAGGCGCAGGCCGGCGTAGTCGCCCGTAGCCTCCAGATAGCGATTCAGTACGCGATAGGCCAGATCGGTCCGTCCGCGGAATCCCAGGTCCATCGTCAGGAACGCCAGATCGCTGATGACGTCGTTCCAGCGCAGCGCCGGGCTGAACTCGATGCAGTCGAATGGCACGATGGCTTCTTGCAGCCGCGCCAGGTTGGCCAGATGCAGGTCGCCGTGGACCTCACGCACCCAGCCCTGTTCGCGTCGCTGCTGCAGCAACGGCGTCAGCGCGGTGAACTGCGCCTCGCTCCATTGCTCCAGCATGCCAAGGTCGGCCTGCAGATCGGCATCACCGTCGACGCCGCGCAGCACCGCGAAGTTGTCACGCATCGGCGCCTGCACCTGCTCCGGCCAGCCATAAGGCAGCTCAGCATCCGCCGGCGGCGCCTGCTGGTGCATCGCCGCCACCGCATCGCCGAGCACGTCCATGTCCTTGAGCGTCAGCGTGCCAGCCTCAAGCTGGCGATCGAGCTGCTGCGCGGAGTCGAACTGGCGCATCTGCACGGCGTACTCGAAAGCCTCGCCGCTGCCATTGACGCATGGCTGCTGCGGCGTGCCGGTGATCGGCACCACCGCGTGATACAGCTGCGGCGCAAAGCGTGCGTTCAGCCGCAATTCGTCCTCGCAGGCGCACCGGCGCAAGTCCAGCGTCGAGTAGTCGAGAAAGCCGAGATCCAGCGGCTTCTTGATCTTGTAGACCCACTGTCCCGTCAGCAGCACCCAGGAAATATGCGTCTCGATCAACCGCACGTCGCAGACCGGATGCGCGTACGCCGCCGCATCCAGTAACGATGCCGGCCAAGTCGGCGCGTCAGCGCGGTCCACGGTCCTGGGGGTCTCGCGTCGATGCGGCATCAATCCGGCCCCTGCTCGATGAAGGCTGATCGTGCCGGATTTTCGCGTGCCGTGTGCTGATCCGTGTCATCCGGCGTGAGCCGCGGATCGACTCCGTGGCCCGACGCGCAGGGCAGCGCTTCGCCCGTGACGCGACCGCGGGCGTCGCGTCACTGGCGCGAACCGCTAGTGCATCACCCTTTGGCGGCGTGCTTGTCGAAAAACGCGCGGACCTGGAGATCGGTGGCTTCGCGGCTGAGCTGGCAGCGCAACTGCACGATGCCGGCGAGCCGGTGGCGATCGCCGTGAACCGTGGCGAGCTCTTCGGTCGAAATTTTCGGCCAGGTCAGCTTGGCGTCCGCAATCAGGGTTTTCCAATGCGCTTTACCGGCCACGCGATCGGTCAGCATGCTGGCGCGAATCTGGTTCTGCGTGCGCGGACGTTCGACCGGAGCACGCGGCGTGCCCGGCTGGGATTCTGGTATCGACATGGTGTGGCCTCTAGCCCGACGGGCTACAACGAAAGTGATGCAAAGCGCCCTGACGAGAGTGTCCAGCGCCGGTGCGCTGCCACGAATACGAGGGCGGCTGTGACGACAACGTGCAGAGTCCGGTACACGTTCGCGGCCACTATGCGCCTTTCGCCCGCGGTGCGCTCTGGATCGGCATGCATCGCCTTGATTCCCTGCTTCAAGCGGTACCATATGCGGCAAATTTCCAGGCTTCTCTCATGCGACATATCGAGCGTCACAGGACGCACCGGATCGGCTGGCTGCGCGCCGCCGTTCTCGGTGCCAACGATGGAATCGTTTCAACCGCCAGCCTGGTGCTGGGCGTGGCCGCCTCTGGCGCGAATACGCAAGGCGTTCTGGTCGCCGGGGTCGCCGGTCTGGTGGCCGGTGCTATGTCGATGGCGGCCGGCGAGTACGTCTCCGTCAGCTCGCAAGCCGACACCGAACGCGCAGACCTGGATCGTGAACGCCGGGAGCTGGAAGCCAATCCCGTACACGAACACGAGGAGCTGACGGAAATTTACCTAACTCGCGGCCTCGACGCCGAGCTTGCCTCGCAGGTCGCGACCCAGCTGATGCAGCACGATGCGCTCGGCGCGCACGCGCGGGACGAGTTGGGCATCTCCGAGATCCTGACCGCACGCCCGGTGCAGGCCGCTCTGGCTTCGGCGGGCACCTTTGCCGTAGGCGCCGCGCTGCCGTTGCTGGTGACGGCGCTGGTCCCGGCCGAATGGCGGATGTGGGCCGTATCCGGCAGCTCGCTGCTGTTTCTGGCGCTGCTGGGCGCACTGGGCGCACGTGCCGGTGGCGCGCCGGTGGCATCGGCGGCATCCCGCGTGACGTTCTGGGGTGCGCTGGCGATGGCGCTCACCGCAGGGGTCGGCGCACTATTCGGCGTCGCCGCCTGACGAAACCCAACCACGCCGGACCACGCCGGACCACGCCCGAGGAATGCACATGCTGCCATTGATCATCGGAATCGTCTCAGGCGTGAGCATGGCACTGGCCGCGCGGCTCATCGCGTTTGACCGCGACCGCAGCTATTACCCGACCGTGCTGATCTTCATCGCGGCCTATTATGTGTTCTTCGCCTTCATGGCCGGCGAAGGCATCGTCGCGGAAATCATTGCAGCCTCGCTGTTCACCGCAGTCGCCGTGATCGGTGCCTATACGCGCCTGCTGTGGGTCGGCATCGGCATCGTGCTGCACGGCGTGTTCGACTGGGTCCACCCGCACATCATCACCAACAGCGGCGTGCCCAGCTGGTGGCCGGGGTTCTGTGCCGGCATCGACATCGTGCTCGGCGCCCGGGTCATCCGCATGGCAAGCGTGCGTTCGGCACCCGTGGACGCCGTGAAATAGACCGTTGCGACGCGGCGCCGGCACGCCGACTGCGCACTATGCGGCTGCCGCATAACCGCCCATCCCAAATGCCGGACCGCTCGGCCGAAGCCGAGGCGAATTCAAGGTCAGAAGTAGGAATTGTCCCATGCTGTTGTCAAGGCATGCCCTACACTGACTCTATGTCACAGCTGTGTGAAATCGGGCACCGAAAGGCCGAGATTGCGGCGACAAGCGATTCCACGGGTCGCTGCTGAGCTGCGCCGTGCCCATGCTTCCGCCATTCGTACGGTCTGCGCTCAGCTGGGCGCGAAGCCTGCCGGCACGCCTGCGCCTTCAATACAAGGTGCTGCTTGGCGCATTGCTGTTGGGCATCCCCACCGTTGTGCTGCTGCATTACTTCAATGTAACGGTCGATCGCAGCATCGCATTTGACCGACGCGCTCTCTGCGGCCTGGCGCAGGTTGTGCGCGCGCGAGAACTTCTGGAAGCGGCCTACTCCGGCGCCCCGCATCAGGATCTGCTCATGGCCACCGAGCAACTCACTGCGAGTGATGCGCCCGTCTGTGCAACGTTGCCACTGGAGCAAGCACAACACACCGATTCGGCCAAGGTGCAGCTGCGCCACTGGCTTGAGCACGGGGAGCGCGAACCAGCCGTCGATACCGCAGCGCTGGAAGCGATTGTCCACCCGCTTCTGGGGGAAATCGGAGACCGCTTCAACCTGATCCTCGATGGCGACCTCGACAGCTACTACGTTGCCAACTTCCTGCTGGTTCACTTTCCCGAGGGTTTGCACCTGTTGCGGTCAAGCCGCCCGGCTCTCGACACAGACCTTCTGCAACGTCACGTCTCGCGCCTCACTCGCGACTTTTCCGTTGCCATCGAGAACAACAACTACTACCGCGACAGTCGTGGCACGCTCGAGGCTTCGCTTGGACCCAAGATCGAAGCCTATCTTGTCGCGTTGCAGGCGGTTTCGTCGCAACCGGAGTCAGATGCACAGCGGACAACTGCGCGCTCGGCCCTGTTCGCGCTGGATGCAGCGGCGACAGACTGGCAGGGCCGTGCGCTGCGGGCTCGCATCATCAGCAGCCAGGACTGGAAGCACCGAACCTATGCCATCGTCGCAGCGGCGCTGCTACTGGCGGTGGCATTCGCATCCATCGCCGTGCGCGACACCCTACGCAGAATGACATCACTGGCGGCCCTGTCGAAACGCATGGCCAATGGCGAGCTCGATTTGTCCACGCCGGTGAACGGCAGCGACGAGGTATCGTCGCTGCAGCGTGACTTCAACCGTATGGCGTCTGAACTCAGCACGCTGTATCGCGCGATGGAGCGTCGGGCCGAGGAACGCAGCTCCGCCGCGCATGCTGCGGAAACGCGCTTTCGCTTGGCGATCGAAGCCGCGCCCAGCGGAATTCTGTTGTGCAACGCCGACGGCGAGATCGTATTCGCCAACGCCCATATCGAAACACTGTTCGGCTATACGCGCGACGAGCTGGTAGGACGGCCAGTCGAAGTCCTTGTTCCCACTCAGCACCGCCCCCAGCACCCAAAGGTTCGAAAGTCGCTGACCGGAACGCACAGTTCACGTCCGATGGGCGGGGGCCGCGAGCTGTACGGCCTGCGCAAGGATGGAGTGCAGCTTCCAATCGAGATTGGCTTGAGCACCATGGAGACGCCTCAAGGGCGGTTCGTTCTGGCCAGTGTCATCGATATATCCGAACGTATCGCCGCAGAGAAGCTGCGTGCTGCGGCTCAGGCCAATGCGCTACGCCGCACGATTCTGGAAAATCTTCCCGCCAGCGTCATTGCCACCAGCACCGACGGCACCATCGTCGCTGTCAATCCTGCAGCCGAACAGCTGCTGGGTTATTCGAATGAGGAAATGATCGGGCACGCCTCGATCATGATGCATGAACCCGAGGAATTGCAGCACCGGGCAACAGCACTCTCACTTCAGCTGGGACGCACCATCGCCCCCGGCTTCGAAGCGATCATAGCTAACGGCACCCAGCTCGCCGCAGCGCAACGCGAGTGGACCTACGTTCGCAAGGACGGCACCCGCGTTCCGGTGGATATCGCCATCACTGCGCTGCGGGATGAATCGGGACAGATCACCGGCTATCTCAAGGTCGCCAACGACATCACGGCACGCAAACACGCGGAAGCCACGATGCGCCGGCTTGCCAGTCATGACGCTCTCACTGGCTTGCCCAACCGCACGCTGCTGAATGATCGACTGGAGATGGCACTGCGACAGGCCCTCAGGCACAACCAGCAGGTTGCCGTGCTGTTGATGGACCTCGATCACTTCAAGAATGTGAACGACTCTCTGGGCCACCAGGTTGGCGACCAGCTGCTCGTCACCATTTCCCAGCGCCTGCAGAAGGTCATCCGCACCGTCGATACTGTCGCACGCCTCGGCGGCGACGAGTTCGTGATCGTGATCAATGAAGTGGGCGGCCAGGATGCGCTCACACCGATGCTGATCGAGCTGATCCGTGCCGTGTCCGAACCCATGAACATCGAAGGCCACGACCTGCACATCACACCCAGTATCGGCGGCTGCATCTTCCCGCTCGACGGCAACGATCCCGAGACCTTGCTGAAGAAGGCGGATGCCGCCATGTATCAGGCCAAGGCGCGTGGGCGCAGCACGGTCGAGTGGTTCAACGAAACCATGCTGCAGGAAACCCAGGAACGGCTGGCGCTGGCCAACGCGTTGCGGAACGCCATCACAGCGGAAGAATTATCGATTCACTACCAGCCCGAAATTTCCCTGAAAACGGGACGAGTCATCGGCGTCGAGGCGCTGTTGCGCTGGAATCATCCATCGGAGGGGAACATCCCGCCGACCCGATTCATCGAAATTGCCGAAGAGAATGGACTGATCCTGCAGCTGGGCGAATGGGCGCTGCGCAAGGCCTGCTGTGACTGCATGCAACTTCAGCAGCAGTTGAACCGCCGGCTGACTCTGGCCGTCAACGTTTCACCGCGGCAGTTCCAGCAATCCAACTGGCTCGCCGTCGTCGTCTCAGCGCTGGAGCACAGCGGCCTCAATCCCAACCATCTCGAACTGGAGATCACCGAGGGCATGCTGATGAAGAATCCGGAAGTAAGCATCGAAACCCTGCGCGCCATCCGGCAACTCGGCGTTGGAATCGTCATTGACGATTTCGGCACCGGGTACTCCAGCCTCGCCTATCTGACCCGCTTCCCGATCGACAAGATCAAGATCGACCGGTCCTTTGTCCACAGTCTGACCACCAATGCCACCGAGTCAGCTATCGTCAACGCGATCATCGCGATGGCACAGCGTCTTGGCTTGCGGGTGATCGCTGAGGGCGTGGAGACTTTGCCGCAGCAATCCTATTTGCTCGATCAAGGCTGCGATGAAGCACAGGGCTTCCTGTACGCCAAAGGCCTGCCCGGCGATGAGCTCGCGGCACACCTGGCCGACATCGAAGCCGCCATCAAGATTGATACCGAAGCATCGGGAACCCGTGTCGCATGAGTACGGTCAAGGGCACGCTGCGCACCGAGCGACTGGCAGATAGCAAATGGCCCGGATTGGAGCATCGATGCTCCAATCCGGGCCATTTGCTATCTGCCAGTCGCTC
>JBFFJL010000054.1:0-13822 GCA_041555955.1 Nevskiaceae bacterium | reverse complement strand
CAGGATCAGCACCTGTGCCTGCTGTCCCCAGCCGAGCCGGGTGAATCGCGGCAGGATTTCATGGTCGTGCATCCCAACCAGGGCCGGGCTGGCCTGATCGTCAAGGCCGCGGCGCCACATCTGCAACGCCTCAGCCAGCCGTGGCAGTTGCGCTTCCAGAGATTGTCCTGCGCTGAGGGGCAGTCCGGTCAGGCGTTGTGCGGCCAGATTGGTAACCCGAATCAGACCTTCTGCATCGATGACGAGTACGCCGGTCTGCATCGTTTCAATGATGTTTTCACTCAGACGCGACAAATTGACGAACTGACTGCCGACTCGCTCGGCCATGGCTTCGCTGCGCCGCGCGCGCTGTGCCACGGTGTTGGCGACCATGCCGGAGACAAAAAACATCAATCCCAGCAGTCCGGCCTGTGACAGATCGCTGGAGTCCCAGGTGGGCGCATTAAATTGATGGATGGTCTCGGCTGCAAATACTGCGAGTGTGGCAATCGACGCATGTACCGCGGCCATGCGTGGGCTCAACACCAGACTGCAGCCAACCACGGGAGGCACCAGGAGAATGCCCATGCCGCCGCCGACGCCGCCGGTGCCGATGAGCAGTGCGCCGATCGTGCCGCAGTCGGTGATCAGCTGCAGGTGAGCCTGGATCCGCAATCCGGGGGTGCGGTACACCCCCAGCAGCAGCAGGATCAGTGCTGCGAGTGCGTAGCCCAGGCAGCCGTAGTAAAACCATTGGGCGGGCAGCGGACGGAAGAAGTCCGGCGCATACCCGCTCGAAAACAAGCTTAATAGTGCGGCGACGATACTGAGGCGATACAGGCCGAGCACGGCGAGGATGCGCCAGTCCTCCAGACGGTCTGGCACCGCTGCATTGGATGCGGTCAGCGGGGTCATCGACGTGTCGAAGCGCCACCCGCGTGTGGCGGCATCATTCGCTGCAACGCCCGCACTGTCCCTGGGAGTTCAGTGAATTCGCCGGCAGAAAGGTGCCGCAGCGACTGCAGCGGGCCATTTTCTGGAAGGCCTCGGGTTCCTGTGGGGGACGCTGACTCAGCTGCATACGCACCTGGTGAACCAGGCGCCAGATCAGCCAGCCGGCGGCAGCAATCAACAACAAACGCAGGAGGTTCATGGGCGCACATTCTCGAATGTCAGCCCATTCTAGGGGAGCCGGCGCACGATGTCTGGCCTCGGAAGTACTACGACCAAAGGTGAATCTACTGCGATTGTGCTTTGCGTCGAGCCTTACGGTAAGCGAGAATGCCGCGCGTTCAAATCGACCCGGCCGAGAGGATGATGTGGCATGAACCTGCACGAGTATCAGGCAAAGGAAATTTTCACGCGTTACGGCATTACCGTACCGCAGGGGCAGTTGGCGTCGAGTCCTGAGGGCGCGCGTGCCGCGGCCAAGCAGTTGGGCGGTGACCGGTTTGTGGTCAAGGCGCAGGTCCATGCCGGCGGCCGCGGCAAGGCGGGCGGCGTCAAGCTGGTCGAAGGCTTCGATGCCGTCGAAGATGCCGCCAAGCAAATGCTGGGGCATCATCTGGTGACCAAGCAGACCGGCGCCGAAGGTCTTCCGATCAACACGGTCTGGGTGGAAAAACCGTCGGCAATCGCGCGCGAGCTGTATGTCTCGGCATTGGTGGACCGTTCGCGCGAACGGATTGTGTTCATGGCCTCCGCAGCGGGCGGCATGGATATCGAAGAAGTCGCGGCAACCACGCCCGAAAAGATCAAGCACGTCTACGTCGAGCCATCCGCCGGCCTGCAGCCATACCAGGCGCGCCAGCTGGGCTTCTTCATGGACCTGAACAAGGCCCAGGTCGATCAGTTCACCAAGATCCTGATGGGGCTGTACCGGATCTTCACCGATCTGGACGCGGCATTGGTCGAGATCAATCCGCTGATCGTCACTGCCGACGGCGACGTCATGGCGCTCGATGCCAAGCTCAACTTCGACAGCAACGCGCTGTACCGCCAGAAGAGCATTGCCGAGATGCGTGACTTCTCGCAGGAAGATGCGCGTGAGCGCGAGGCGTCGAAGTTCGATCTGAACTACGTCACGCTTGACGGCGATATCGGCTGCATGGTCAATGGCGCCGGTCTGGCGATGGCGACGATGGACATCGTCAAGCTGCACGGTGGCCAGCCTGCCAACTTCCTCGATGTCGGCGGCGGCACCACGGCCGAACGCGTCACCGAGGCGTTCAAGCTGATCACCAAAAGCGAGGACGTCAAGGCGATCTTCATCAACATCTTTGGTGGCATCGTGCGCTGCGATCTGATTGCCGAAGGCATCATCCAGGCCGTCACTCAGGTCGGCCTGAAGCTTCCGGTGGTCGCGCGACTGCAGGGCACCAACATGGAAAAGGGCCGCGAGATGCTCGCGAACTCCGGTCTGAAGATCACGCCAGTGGCGGATCTGACCGAGGCGGCGCAAACCGTCGTTGCACTTGCCAAGGGCGCCTGAGCGCGCGGCTGACACCAGGGATTTTTAAAGATGAGCATTCTGATCAACAAAGACACCAAGGTGATCTGCCAGGGCTTTACCGGCAAGCAGGGCACTTTCCATTCTGAGCAAGGCATTGCTTACGGCACGCAGCTGGTCGGCGGCGTGACGCCCGGTCGCGGCGGCAGTCAGCATTTGGATCGCCCGGTCTTCAACACCTGTCACGACGCGGTCGATGCCACCGGCGCCGACGCGACGATGATCTACGTGCCGGCGCCGTTTGCGGCCGACGCGATTCTGGAAGCGGCCGATGCTGGAATCCGGGTGATCGTGTGCATCACCGAGGGCATTCCGGTGAACGACATGGTCAAGGTCAAGGCTACGCTGCGCAGCCAGTATCCGAACGCGGTGCTGATCGGGCCGAACTGCCCGGGCGTGATCACGCCGGGCGAATGCAAGATCGGCATCATGCCGGGACACATTCACAAGCCAGGCAAGATCGGCATCGTCTCGCGCTCCGGTACGCTGACCTATGAAACGGTCTACCAGACCACGCAGAACGGCCTGGGTCAGTCGACCTGTGTCGGCATCGGCGGGGATCCGGTGCGCGGCATGGGCTTCATTGAAGTGATCGAACTGTTCGAGAAGGATCCGGCGACCGCAGGCATCATCATGGTCGGCGAAATCGGTGGTTCTTCCGAAGAAGAAGCTGCGGAGTACATCAAGGCCCAGGTCAAGAAGCCGGTCGTGGCGTACATCGCCGGCGTCACCGCGCCGCCGGGCAAGCGCATGGGTCATGCTGGAGCGATCATCTCCGGTGGCAAGGGCACGGCCGACGAGAAATTCGCTGCGCTGGAGGCGGCCGGCGTCAAGACGGTTCGTTCGCCCGCCGATCTTGGCGCGGCGATGCTGTCGCTGCTGTAAACCAGCCCAGCGCATGAGACACGTCCATCCCGCGTGGGTTTGGGCGTATCGCAGCGCGATGCCGATTACGCGATGAGTCAGCCGTTGAAACTGGCCCTGGCCCAGATCAATCTCTGGGTCGGGGACATCGAAGGCAATGTCCAGAAGATCGTCGACGCCGCCGCCTACGCGCGCGACGTTCTTGGTGCGCGTCTGCTGGCCTGTCCCGAGCTGTCCCTGATCGGCTATCCGCCGGACGATCTGCTGCTGCGCTCGGCGATGCCTAGAGTGATCGCCGATGGCGTCAAGCGTCTGTTGGCCGAGGTGCAGGGCATTACTCTGGTCGTCGGCCTGCCTGAATACAGCTCCGACGATACCGGCGATGTGATCTACAACGCCGCCTACGTGATCCGCGACGGCAAGGTGGTGGCACGGGCGCGCAAGCAACTGCTGCCGAACTACGGCGTATTCGACGAGCGCCGGCATTTCCGCCCCGGAAACGACACGCTGGTATTCGATCAGGACGGTGTGCGCATCGGTTTGTGCATCTGTGAGGACATCTGGGGCGCGGAGCCGGCGAGTGCGGCGCGGAAGGCCGGTGCCGAGCTGCTGCTGAATATCAACGCATCGCCGTATGACCTGCACAAGACACTTAATCGGCGCCGCGTGTTCGATCTGCGCGTGGCGGAGACCGGGCTGCCAATTGTCTATGTCAACTGCGTGGGTGGACAGGACGACGTGGTGTTCGACGGTGACTCCACCGCGATCGACGGCGATGGTCGCATTGCATTCACTGCGCCGCTATTCGAGGAAGGCATTTTTCCTCTGGAGTTCGCAGACGGTCGCCTGAGCGGAGCGCTGCGCGACGACGATTCATCCGAGGCCGTGGTGTATCAGGCACTGGTGCGTTCGGTGCGGGACTACGTCAATCGCAACGGCTTTCCTGGTGCGCTGATCGGCATGTCCGGCGGTATCGACTCGGCTGTCGTTGCTGCGATCGCGACCGACGCGCTGGGCGCCGACCGGGTCTGGGGCGTGTCGCTGCCGTCTCGGTATACGGCTGACATGTCCAACGACGACGCGCGTCTGCAGGCCGAGGCCATGGGCATCCGCTATTCGATGCTGCCGATTGAGCCGGCGTTCGAAGCCTTTGGCGAGATTCTCGCGGACAGTTTTGTCGGGAAGGCGGTCGATCTGACTGAAGAGAACATCCAGTCGCGCAGCCGCGGCGTATTGCTGATGGCGTTGTCGAACAAGTTTGGTCACGTCGTGCTGACCACCGGCAACAAGAGCGAGATGGCGGTGGGCTATGCGACCCTGTACGGAGACATGTGCGGTGGTTTCGCGCCGCTGAAGGATGTCTACAAGACGCTGGTGTACCGGCTTGCGCGTTATCGCAATACGCTGGGTGAGGTGATTCCCGAGCGCGTCATCGTGCGGCCGCCGAGTGCAGAGCTGCGGCCGGATCAGAAGGATTCTGATTCCCTGCCGCCGTACGAAGTGCTGGATCCCTTGCTGGAAGCCTATGTCGAGGATCAGCTGTCGATTCCCGAAATCGTCGCGCGGGGCTTCGATGAGGCAACGGTCAAGCGGATTGCCGCGCTGGTGCGTCGCTCGGAATACAAGCGTCGACAGGCTCCGCCTGGGCCGAAAGTCACGCGATGCGCGTTCGGGCGTGAGCGGCGCTACCCGCTGACTGCCGTCTACGGCGATATTTGATGGGTTCCGGCTGATGCGTCCCGGCGCCAGGGCGGCGCCGGGACGGGTTGCGCTGTGTGCTCAGGCGCCGCCATTGAGTTCCGGCGCGATCGCCGGAGGTGCCGCCGGCTCGGCGGGTGCGTCCTCTGCGTCCTTGCTGCCGCCAAACAACTTGCTGAAGAAGCTGTCATGGTCGGCATCAGCGGTGTCCAGCAGCGCCTGATTCTCGGCGATATAGGCTTTGCGAAGGCGCGCAGCGTCCTTGGCCTGATCCTTCAGCCCCAGCTCGCGATAGCTTTCGCGCAGCAGGTCCAGCGCTTCCAGGGTGGCTGGTGCGCCTGGATATTGCGCAATCAGTTGCTCGGCGCGCTTGGCTGCGGCCACATACGCGCCACGCCGCATGTAGTAATGCACGACGGTCAGCTCATGCGTTGCAATGCGATTGCGCAGGAAAATCATGCGTTCGCGCGCATCGGCAACGTAGATGCTGTCCGGATAGCGCTGGATCAGCAATGAAAGGTCGTCGAAGGAACGCCGCAGATTGCTGGTGTCGCGCCGCGTGGTGTCGAAGCCCAGCGAATCGCTGATACCCCGATCACGGTCGAAATTGACCAGGCCTTTGACGTATTGCACGTAGTCGGCATGCGGGTGGCGCGGGTAGTCGCGCAGGAAGCGCTCTGCCTGTGCCAACGCGTCTTCCGGCTGATACGAGCGATACGCCGCGTAAATGCGATCGATTTGGCCCTGGACCGCGTAGTCGGTGAACGGGAACCGCAGGATCAGGGTGCTGTAACGTTGCTCCGCGGTCGAAAAATCACTGGAATCCAGCGACGCGCGTGCGACCCGGTACAATTCGCCCGCCTGCAGCCGCTGTTCGCGCGCCGAGGTCTGCTCCGGTTTGAACGGATTGTCCGGGGGCAAGCGATTGGGATCGGAACTGCATGCGCTGACGGCCACGGCCGTGAGTGCCAACACGACGATACGGAAATTCATCGAGACAAAGTGCTCCTGCCGGTGCTCCTGCGGGGGCCGCGAGTATAGCCCATGACCGCGACGGTCCCTGAAGACGAGAATGACCTGCAGTTGAGTGCCGAAGTTCCGGAGGAACTGGCCGGCAAGCGCCTGGACGCTGTGTGCGCACAGTTGTTCGATGCCTATTCGCGCTCGCGCCTGCAAACCTGGATCGAGGGCGGGCGCCTGCGACTGGACGGCGAGGTGATCACACGAACCCGCCATCCGGTCGAAGCCGGCGCCTGGATCGAGCTGGATGCCGAGCCCGAAGTCGAAACCGGTGTGGACGCGCAGGATCTGCCGCTGAACGTGGTTTATTCCGATCGCGACATCGCGATCATCGACAAGCCGGCAGGGCTGACCGTCCATCCGGGTGCGGGACAGCGCGCGGGGACCTTGCAGAACGCGTTGCTGCACCACTTTCCGCAGACTGCGACGGTGCCGCGCGCCGGCATCGTGCATCGCCTGGACAAGGACACCTCCGGTCTGCTGGTCGTCGCGCTGAGCCTGACCGCGCACACACAACTGGTGAACGAGCTGCAGGCGCGCGAATTCGGCCGGCAATACGACGCGCTGGTGCAGGGCGAGCTGATCGCCGGTGGCACCGTCGACGCACCGATCGGTCGCCATCCGCGAGATCGCCTGCGCATGGCGGTGGTTGACCACGGCGGCCGTGACGCGGTCACCCACTACCGCATCGGTGAGCGGTTCTCGCAGTTCACACGTCTGCGCGTGCAGCTGGAAACCGGGCGCACCCACCAGATCCGTGTGCACATGGCGCATATCCGGCATCCGATCGTCGGCGATCAGGCGTATGGCGGGTCGCTGCGCGGGTCCGGGCTGGACCCGGTGTTGCGCGAGGCGCTGCGCAGCTTCCCGCGTCAGGCATTGCACGCCCGTGAGCTGGCGCTGACGCATCCGCGCAGCGGCAAGCGCCTGCAGTGGACCTCCGAACCGCCGGAGGACATGCAGACCCTGTATGCCTTGCTGCGGCAGTATTCGCCGCATCAGCTCTGATGAGTGCGATTCTGCCTGCGCAGTGGCCGGCACCGCCGCAGGTGCGTGCGCTGCAGACCACGCGTCTGGGCGGGGTCAGTCGCGGGGTCTACGCGGAATTCAATCTCGGCATCCGCAGCGGCGACGATCTGCGGGATGTCGAAACCAACCGTCGCCGGCTGCATGAGGTGCACGGCGTGCCCGATGCGGTGGGCTGGTTGCATCAGGTGCACGGCACCCGCGTGCTGCAACTTCCGCGCCGCGTCGACTCGGATTGCGCCGATGCGTCATGGACCGCGCAGCCTGGCGCCGTGTGCGCGGTGCTGACCGCCGACTGCCTGCCGGTGCTGCTGTGCGATACCGACGGCCGCAGCGTGGCGGCCGCGCACGCAGGCTGGCGCGGGCTGTGCGGCGGCGTGCTGGAGCAGACCGTCGCGGCGTTGCCGGCACCGGCGTCCAATCTGATGGCGTGGATGGGCGCTGCGATTGGCCCCGAGGCGTTCGAAGTCGGCCCCGAAGTGCGTGAGCGATTCATTGCACAGGATGCGCAAGCCGTGACTGCATTTGCCCCCGGCCGAGGTGATCGCTGGTGGTGCGACCTGTACACACTGGCGCGTCAGCGGCTTCTCGGGGCGGGGGTCACGCAGATATATGGCGGTGGTTTGTGCACCTGCAGCGATGCACGCAATTGGTACTCGTACCGCCGCGATGGCGACTGCGGTCGAATGGCCAGCCTGATCTGGATCGACGAAAGCGCGGCCAGCGGCACTCGTTGACCCCGGTCAATGCGCCGGAAGGGGCGCTGGTCGAGTCTGCACGGTAATTACTGCCCAGAGAAATGCCGTGTCCAACGTGGTTGAATTTCCGACCGAATTGATCCGCCGCTACAGTGGCCCGGCGCCGCGCTACACGTCCTATCCGACGGCGCTGCAGTTCGACGATCATTTCAGCGAGGACGATCTGCGTCGCGCGGTCGAGCGTAGCGACAGCAGCCCGCTGTCGGTCTACGTGCACGTGCCGTTCTGTTCCAGTCCCTGCTATTACTGCGGCTGCACCCGCACGATCACGCGCCAGCCAGCGACGATCGAACACTATGTCCAGCGTCTGGTGCATGAGATCGCGATGCAGGGCGAGCTGTTCGGGCGTCGGCGTCAGGTACGGCAACTGCACTTTGGCGGCGGCACGCCGACCATCCTCGATCCGGTGCAGTTCGGCCGCATCATCGGCGCGCTCGATTACTACTTCGGCCTGTGCGAGCAGGACGATCGCGAATATTCGATCGAGATTGATCCGCGCACCCTGGGCGAAGAAACCCTCACCGGACTGGCCGCATTGGGATTCAACCGCGTCAGCTTCGGGGTGCAGGATCTGGATGCCGAGGTGCAGCAGGCGATCAACCGGATTCAGCCGGCGCAGATGAGCTGGGACGCGATTGCGCAGGCGCGTGAAGCCGGCTTCAAATCGGTGTCGCTGGATCTGATCTACGGCTTGCCGAAACAGACCCTGGAGTCGTTCACCCATACCTTGGAAGAGGTGGCTGCCGCTCGGCCCGATCGCATCGCCGTCTATGCCTATGCGCACATGCCGCATCTGTTCAAGGCGCAGCGCCAAATTCATCTGCGTGATCTGCCAAGTCCGGATCAGCGTCTGGGACTGCTGCAACGCTCGATCGAACATCTGACCTCGCTGGGCTACGTGTACATCGGCATGGATCACTTCGCGCTGCCGAATGACGACCTTTCCAAGGCGCTGGAGCACGGCGATCTGCAGCGCAATTTCCAGGGTTACTCGACCCAGGGCGGGGCCGATCTGCTTGGCCTGGGCATGAGCGCGATCAGTCGCATCGGTGACTGCTACAGCCAGAACACCAAGGATCTGAAGCGCTACGGCGCGATGGTCGACGACGGTCATTTGCCGGTAGTGCGTGGCCTGTGGCTGAGCGAAGAAGACCAGCTGCGTCGTCGGGTCATCGAAGACCTGATGTGCCGCGGACAAGTCGACGCGCAGGCGATCGAACGCGACTACGGCGTGCGCTTCGAGCAGCATTTCGCGACCGAGCTGCAGCGCCTGATGTCCCTGCAGCAGGACGGCTTGGTGGACTGGGACCATCGCGCGATCCGTGTCACTGAGGCCGGTCGTCTGCTGGCTCGCAACGTGGCGCAGGTCTTTGACGAGTACACGCCGCCGCCGGCGGCCATGGGCGCTCAGCGTCACGCGCAGGCCATCTGAGATCCAGAGCTGGCCCGGCGTGCCGAGTCGCCGGGCCGCATCGGCTTCTGAGCGGGAGCGATAAAGGGGCTGCCACGGGTGATGCCGGGCGATATCATGCGCGGCATCGAATCGCTGCCACGGTCCCTGGTGCAGAGGGCACCTGACGACACGCTGGCGCCCCGACTGCAGGACGCCGATGAGTCGCCCCGATTTCCCCGCGCAGCGTCGCGCCCGTATGGGGCCGCGTGATCCACATGAAGCGCATCGCGTGGCAACGCCGCTGGAACTGCTGTTCGATCTGGTGACGGTGATCGCCGTTGCCTCGGCCGCGGCAGGACTGCATCACGCGATTGCCGAAGCCCACTTCCAGGACGGTCTACTGCACTTTTCCGCAGCGTTCTTCGGCATCTGGTGGGCGTGGATGAACTACACCTGGTTCGCCTCGGCCTACGACAACGACGACACGGTGTTTCGTCTATTGACGATGGTCATCATGGCCGGTGCCTTGACCATCGCAGCAGGGATCAGCGTGTTCTTCAATACCACGGATCTGCGCCTGATCGTTATCGGCTACATCGTGATGCGTGTGGCGATGGTGGTGTTATGGCTGCGCGCTGCGCGGTATGACCCGGCGCGTCGTGCGACCAATCGGGCGTATGCCGTCGGCATCGCCGTGGTGCAGCTGTACTGGATCGCCCTGATGCTGGTGCAGACACACCTGGGCGCGATGTTCTATCCGGCCTTCGCGCTCGGCGCGGTACTCGAGCTGGCGGTCCCCGCGATCGCCGAACGCCGCGGCGCCACGCCCTGGCACCGGCATCACATCATGGAGCGCTACGGTCTGCTGACGATCATCATGCTGGGGGAAACCCTGCTGGCTGGATCGATGGCGCTGAATCAGGTCGCCAGCGAGCACTTCAACATCGATCTGGTGATGGTGGCGCTGTCTGCGCTGGTGATCCTGTTCTCGATGTGGTGGCTGTACTTCGCGCGCGAGGAGCATCTGCGTGATCGCAGCTTGTCGGTCGCCCTGATCTGGGGCTACGGACACATCCTGATCTTCATGTCTGCGGCCGCGGTCGGTGCCGGATTTGCCGTGCTGGTCGATATCGTGACCGGGCATACGCAGATCGGCGTGCGCGTCGGCGATTACGCGGTGGCGATTCCGGTGTCGGCCTACCTGCTCGGTCTGTGGCTGGTGCGCGATCGCTGCGTTCTGCCGTCACCGGCGCGCTGGGTGCTGCTGCTGTTTGCCGGCGCGATTCTGCTGGCGCCCCCGCTGATGGGACTGGAGGGGGTTGCTGGGTTGACCGCCGTGTGCGTGTGGACGCGCAACCGCCTGATCGGGATGGCGCGGGGCCGGACGCCCGTGCCGGCTTGAGCGCCCGTCCAAGGCGTCGGTGCCTGAGGGGCTCAGCCGGCGGAGATCACCAGCATCAGACACCCCAGCGTGGTCAGAAAGGCACCGATGGTACAGCGGATGCCGTAGCGCACGCGGTGGAATTTCACCTGCAGGATGCAGGCTTTCGCGTGCATGCCGCACAGCACCTCGCGCTTGACCGTGTCCAGCTCCGCACTCAGCACCTGACTGACGTAATCGTTCAGCGGCATCGAGGCCATCGCCGTCGACTGGAACATGCGCCCGGGTGCGTTGCCGTCCGGCGCAATGAGGCGAGGGTAGGCGACCGACAGCGCGAAGTAGGCGGCGAGCAGCGAAAAGATCAGGGCGGGTGTCAGCATCAGCAGTAGCTGAACGATGTCGGCGCCCAGATCCGCCCCCCGCGTTCGCCACGCAATGAAACTGGCCATCGCTGCCAGCAGGATCGAATTCGCCGTCAGGATCAGATTAGCCTTGATGTCCGCGCGTGCCAGCTGCTGCTCCATGTCCATATAGAACATGTACAGCAGTCGTGTGAGGTCCAGCCGGTAACCGGCAACGGTGTCACCTGCGGTGACGCCAGGGCCCATGCTATCCACCCATTTCTCCCCAATGTGTTGCGCGCGCCAGCGGCCCGGATGGCGTGGTCGACGCCGAATCGTGTCCGTCCAGTATCAAACCGGTGTCACGCAGCGGAAAATCTTCCAATGATCCCATCGGCACGTTTCATTTTGACGACGGATGTGACCGGCCAGCGGTTGCGGAGGCGGCAGCCCGATTCAGTCGGCTGCGGTGTGGGGCTTGACCCGCACGCCGTCTGCGATGCGGTCGTCAGGGTAGGCGATCACCGCGTCGCCGTCGTGCAGACCGTGACGGATCTCGGTGAACTGCAGGCCGCGCGCGCCGGGCTTGACCGCGCGCAGGCGTGCCTGTCCGGAGTCGACCACGAACACAGACCACTGATCACCCTTGCGAAACAGGGCGCTGTGCGGCACGCGCAGCACATCGGTCTGGCCGTGCAGCACGAAGCGTGCTTCGACCCGATAGGCGTCTCCCAGACGCTGCCACTGGTCCTCAGGCGCAGTGATATCGGCAATCACGCGCACGCGCTGCTCTTCGACGCCGAGTGCCGAGATCTTGGTGAAGGCCGTGGGCTCGACTTCGCGCACGCGCGCTTCGAGCGCAGTGTCGCCGCCCCAGCGCTCCAGCCAGACCGCCATGCCGGGACGCAGGCGCACGGCGTCTGCTGACAGGACGTCGACCACGACCTCCAGTGAATGCGGATCGCCGATGGTCAGCATTGCGGTGCCGGCCTGGACCACACCCTCGTCTTCGCGCTGGATCGCCAGCACCGATCCGGATACCGGTGAGGTGACCACAAGCCGCTGGCCGCTCTGGCGCGCGCCTCCGGCGTAGTTCAGCGCAGTTTCGGCGGAGACGTGTTCATAGCGCGCCACTTCAATTGCCGATCGCGCCGAGGCAAGGTTGGCCGCGGTGCGGTTGGCTTCGGCCAGGGCCTGCTCATACTGGTTGCGCGAGATCGCGCCGGTCTGCATCAGCGGCTTCAGGCGCCTGACCTCGCTGCGCGCGAAGTCGGCACTGGCCTGTGCGGCCAGAGCCGCGGTTTCGGCGGCGCGTTGGGCCGCTTCGGCGCGGGCCACTGCAGCGGTCGCTTCGGCGCGTGTGCGTGCGTCCAGCGAGGCCGACGGCAAGGGTTCCAGCGAAAACAGGGTCTGGCCGACTTTGACCGCGTCACCGACATGGAAGTCCAGTCGCGCCACGTAGCCGGTCACTGGCGGCGTCACTGTATAGCGTTCGCGCACGCGGGTGACGCCGTCCTCCTCGATCACGACTTGCACCGTGCCGCGTGCGACGTCAACGGTTGCCACGTCGATCGCTGGCGCGCGGTAAGCCAGGGCGATGGCGACGATAATCGCGCCGGCGATGAAACCGGGCAACAGCCAGCGTCGGGAAGTTCGGGTCATTGCGGCACCTTCAGTGCGGATACCAGATCCAGGTGTTTGATCGAACGGGTCATCAGCAGTGAAGACAGTACTGTCGTCACAAGAATCACCAGTGCCGCATACGCATAGGTCTGCGGCGCCAGCACCAGCGGGATGCGATACAGATCAGACGCCAGCTCGGCCACCATCAGACTGCACAGAACCCAGCCGATGGCCCATCCCAATGGAATCGCGACCAAGGTCAGCGTAACAATTTCGCCGAGCAGCACGACGCCGGTTTCAGTCCGTGTATATCCGAGCACGCGCAGGCTGGCGAGTTCGCGCGCGCGTTCGGAGTAGGTGACGCGCATGCTGTTGTAGACCACGCCAACCGCGATCGTCGATGCCAGCACCAGCATTACCGCGGCGAAGATCAGCATGTTGCCAGCCATGGTCTCGGTAAAGCTGCGGATGGCGACTTCGCGATTCATCAGTCCGACAATATGCGGCGTGCGCTTGATCAGTGCGAACAGTGCCGGCAGCTGGCTGTGCTCGACGCCCAGAAACGCGCCGGTGACGACGTCGCCCTCGTGCAGCAGTCGGTTCAACGCGCTGCGATCCATGGTGCCGCCGCTGCCGACCAGCTCATGGGTGATGCCGACCAGAGGCACGCTACGGACCTGGCGCTCGCCGGTCAGCACTTCAACCTGGACCGTATCGCCGACCGCGACGCCGAGCTTCTGTGCGAGGACGGCCGTCAGCAGCAGACCGTCGCGCGGAATCGGCACCGGATTGCCTTCGCTGTCGAGCAGGCGAAACAGCCGGGCGTCCGGCTCAAGGCCTTGGATTGCGCTGCGCTCGCTGCGATAGTCCGAACGCAGGCGCACGGGCACCGCGCGCGTGACCTCGACCCGGTGCACGCCAGGCATCGCTGCCAGCAGATGACGCACGCGCGCCTGTTTGACGTCGTCGAAACTCAGGGTCAGATCGGCGCGCAGCGCTTGCCGGAACTGCACGTCGAGCAGCACATTGATGGAGTCCTTCATCAGGCCGCCGACGACCAGGATCGCTGCGGAAAACGCGATGCCGAGCACGGTCAGGCTGGCCTTGACCGGCTGACGCAACAGATTGCGCACGACCATGCGCGCGCCGGGCGAGAGCCAGCGGCGAAGGTGGCTGGTTTCAAACACGGTGATCCGATAGCGCGGCGGCGCTTCCGGGCGCATGCCCTGT
>JBFFJL010000053.1:0-13946 GCA_041555955.1 Nevskiaceae bacterium | reverse complement strand
GGATGAACGAACGCCTGTACGTGGCGGCGGCTGCACTGACCGATGCCCAGCGGCGCCAGGATCGCGGGGCTTTCTTTGGTTCGCTGCATGCCACCCTGGAACACCTGCTGTACGCCGACGCGGCATGGATGCGCCGCTTCCGTGGCGCGGAGCCGGCGGCCGATACGCACTACGCCGAATTCACGCAGATGCAGGCGGCGCGCGCACAGATGGACGCGGAGATCCTCGATTGGAGCGGACAGTTGAGTGCCGACTGGCTGGCGGCGGATTTCGAGTACTACAGCCAGAGTTACAAGGCGCCGTTCAAGCGACCGGCGTGGATTCTGGTGGCGCACTTCTTCAATCACCAGACGCATCACCGCGGCCAGATCACCACGCTGCTGAGTCAGTGCGGCATTGACCCTGGCATCACCGATCTGCCGCTGGTGCCCGGACTGGGTTGACCCCGTTTGCGGCGAACCGCGTTCAGGCGGCGAGGAAGCGCCGCAGTTCGCGGCCAAAGCGGCGTGGCGCCTCGAACGGAATCGCGTGGCCGCATCGCGAGAACGTCACCATCTGCGCATGCGGCACCAGATCGGCGATCGTTCGCTGGCCGGCCGCCGGATACATCACGGAGTCCTCGCCGATCAGCACCGTCATCGGCACTTTCATCTGCGGCAGACTCGGGCGCCAGTCATAGTCGTCTTCGAGGTACGAGCGCACGCAGTCGAGATAGATCGACCAGTTCTGCGTTGGCGCGACGCGCCGGATCAGGCGCTCGTAGCGCGCCAGCCGCCCAACGGCTTTCCAGCCGCGATGATGAAAGGCGTGATCGAAGAATTCGCTGAGGCTGTGCCACAGCTGTTTGCGCAGCGCTGGCGGCAGCGCGTCGTAACGCGCGCCGCGGTAGGGTTCGAGCTCGGACATCAAGGCCTTCCAGCCCACCAGGCGATGTTGCTGTTCAGTGCCGAGCAGGCCGTGCTGCCATTCGTCATCGTTGCGTACGCGCGGCGACTGGTCGATGTGCAGATAGCGATCGATGCGTTCGAACCCGTGCAGGCGATGGTATTGCAGCGCGGTGCATGCGCCCATCGACAGGCCGCCGAGGCGCACCCCGCGCAGGTCCAGCGCGTCGAGCAGATCGGCCAGATCGTCGGCGTGCTGACTCAGCAGGCAGGACTGGCTCAGCGCTGTCGTGTGGGAGCCGCCGAAGCCGCGCAGGTCCGGCAGGATGAAGCGATAACGGTAGGCTAGCGGCAGCGCAAACGGCAGCCACAGTGCCGCCGGCATCGCGAAGCCGTGCAGCAGCACAACCGGCTCGCCGCGACCAACGTCGTGGTAGTGCAGTCTGGCGCCGTCGCGCGTGCGGAGATAAGGCATGCCACCGCACTGTAGCGACAATCGCGATTATTGGAAGCGGTGAGATCGAACTCGCGCCAGTCCGGGTTCGCGCAACGCGTGTCCCTGGGCTGGGCCCAACAGGGCTCGCTCAGGCCGGCATGGATCGCGAGCGTCGCGTCGGGTTTGTGCGTGGCGCCGCACGCTGCAGATCGAGCGTTTCGTATTGACGGAGCACATCGTCCAGATGGCGGCCGATGCGGGTCTGGATCCGCACCATCTCCAGCTTCGGCCACGCAGCGCGTTCTCCCATGGACATCAGGCCCGCGATTTCGGTTTCGGGCAGATGCGTCAGCAGGCGCACCGGGTTGTAGAACTTGTACGGCGGCAGGATGTTGATGTCGCCGACGTAGTCCTGATTCAGCACCGACAGCACGATGTTGGTCGCGCGGTTGAGACGCGGTCGCCGCGCCAGCGGGCGGCGCAGCAGCGTCGCTCCGCCGTTGAGCCATTCGCGTGCGGTACGGATCGCGGCAACCCGCACCACATGGCCGATGTCGTTTCTGCGCCGGGTGTCGCTGATGAACGGAATGACGTGTGGATTGGTCTGGCTGACGATGAAGTGGTTGACGCCATAGAGGCGCGCCAGCCGCTTCGCCGGCAGATCATCGCTGACCGCGCCATCAACCCAGCGCCGCCCGGGCAGGTACGGTTTGCGTTGCCCTTCCTTGTCCTTGGCTGCCAGCGTGACCGGCGGGTAGACCCCGGGGACCGCGCACGATGCGAGGATGGCTTCGCGGATCAGCACATTGGGTGAAGTCACCGCGTTGAGCAGGCGCGAAGTCTGGTGGGCCTCGGCAGGAGAGATCGAGATGTTCAGATGGCGCCCGGTCTTGTCATAGGCTTCCTGAAACGTCATCTCCGGAACCAGCCGCGCAATCAGGGCCTTGATCTCCCGGACCTCGAGCATCGGTTTGCGCAGGCGCTGCAGGATGCTCGGTGGCGCCTGATCCGGGTCGGCCTTGTGCACCAGATAGGCGGGGTCGAAGATCCGGGCCAGCTCGACGTCGGTGTGAGTGGCGACGATGCTGCCGACGAGAGAGCCGCCGCTGGAGCCCGACAGTACGGCCGGCAGCAGGCGCTGTTCCCACAAGGCCTTGACCACGCCGATGTGGAAATAGAGCAGCATGCCGGAGCCACTCATCATCAGTGCCGACTGGCCGAAACAGTGATGGGCGCGCCGGAAGAAATCGAGTTTCTCAACGTGGCTGATGTCGTCGAGATCAGGGTCGGCGATCACGTCCAGTGCATCGACGATGGCATCCACGTATTCGACGATCAGTTGCTTGGTGCCGAAACGCGCGCGGTGGTACAGCTCTTGGTGTCCCATGCCGCCCATGTTGCCGTGGATGCCTTCGTTGAGATCGAACAGCAGCGCATGGTGATCGCCGGACGCCATCAGCTCGCGCAGTCGCTCCACCCGCGTGCGAATGGCGCGATAGTCGTACTGGGTCGACTGATCCATTGCCTTCCAGCGCTGGTGACCGGCCAGTTCGTCGTAGGTCTGTGCCGCCTCACGCCACTGCGCATAGCTGCTGGCCTGACGCAGGGACTTGCGGGCGTTGCGGATCGCGGGTGTCGGCATGGCGCGTGGCGAATTTGAGGGACCTGATTCGTCAGGACATCGAGCTGTCCGCGACGACACGGACGCATGCTTCCATCGGGGAGGCGCGCCCGCAAGCCTCAAACAGCATCATACGTTCGCGCGCCATAAAGCTGTAAGTTCCTGTGGCACCTCTGGACTGCTTCGAGCGGTCGCCGCCGCGAGTCGAGTATTCGATGTCGGCGAGGCATCGGGATATCGAGGTGCGATCACGAGTGACGTACCGGTGTGGCACTGCGGTGCCACGAGGCGGTTTTCGACACCATGGAATCGTTTCATTCGGTTGCACCCACAGGCTGCGCCATCGCTCGAACTCAGTTGAGAGCACACATCAATCGATTGACCAGATGGGATAAACGTTTCCCTGCGCCAAAAATAGGGGGTATCAGATGATTCTCTGCCGGCGCGCGATTGCAACCGCTTCCGATCGGTTCTTCGCATGCAGCTTGCCCATGATGTTCCGCACATGAGTCTTGATCGTTGGCAGGGACAGAAAAATCTTGTTGGCAATCCTTTGATTGGTATAACCCTTGTCGATCAATTGCAGGATCTGATATTCCCGGCGTGACAAGCGCTCAACCAGACTATCCTGCTCTGCGGCATTGTCGATCGGGTGATCGAACAGAGAAATCAGGCGGGCCAAATAGTCGTCGTGTTGACCTGCGCCGCCCAAGGCTTTGAATTCTCGGAGAAGGCGCATCATTTCCGCGCCCTCGTTGACGAAGCTCATGCAGAATCCTTCGCGCGCCGCCATGTCGACGCAGCCGCGCAGGCATTCAAAGGCCGGGGCTTTCTCATTTTCCGCGAACAGCGCAAGACTTCTCAGCAACCGGAGTTTCAGTGCGTAGCGATAGCTGTTACTGGCATCGGCATGTTCGATCTCCCGAGCCAGGATCGCCTCCGCCTCAGAGTACTCCTCCCGATAGATCCGTAGCCGTGCTTGCGCAGTCACGCTGCTTTCGTCGCTGATGGCATCGAAATTGGCCGTATCCTGCGCCATCGAGAAGTAGCGGTTCGCAGCGTCCAGGTCGCGATGCAACAGCGCCATGCGGGATTGCTCCAGCCACGCCGCCGCAATCATTCGTTCGAGATCGCGCTCGGCTCCCACATTCCGCATGTCGTTCAGCACGGCGTAGGCTGAAGCCAGGCCATGGCGACTGTAGGCAAGGCGTGCGCTCAGGATGCCTGCAATGATGATGATGTCAGACACACCGAGATTGGTGATGGCGAGGTAGTGCTGTCCAAGTATCTTCTCGACCTGTTCTGGTTCATTGGTTTCATACAAGGCATCCGCCAGGCCGCTGGCAGCAACGGCGACCGCCGCGCTATAGCGCGAAGTGCTCTGACAGCTCATCTCCAGGCTCTGACGGAATATCGAGAGTGCGGACCGCAGGTTTCCCTGCGCGTACTCGCACAATCCATTGATGCACTCGCCATAGATATAGGCGTACATCGAGCGTCCGGCCGTCAGCAGTTTGACCTTCGCAGACGCGGCCTGAGATTCCCGATAGCGTTTCAGGTGCAGCAGGCTGAAAGCACGGATATTGTTCAGCGCCCCCAGACTGAGGTCGTCAATTTCATGGGCAGTCCGCAGAGTTGTGTCAATTCTTTCAAGGGCCTGTTCAAATTGATCGTCATTGAGCAACTGGAATGAAACGGTGAATAGCAGTAGACCGCGAGCTTCCGCCGCAAGTGAAGACAGGACGTCCGGTTCCATCAGGGATTCCATGATAGGAACGGCTTTGCGCTGCTGATGGGCGCCGACGAGTGCGAGCGCGTAGTGCACTGCGAGGTCACGATCGTTGCGCCAGATTGCCTTGGGCAGTGACTCAACCCAGCTGATCACGGTGGTGAGCTGTCCTGCCTTGGTGAAACTCGGTGCGTTGGCGCTGATCAGTCTCAATGCCAACGCCGTATCGTTGGACTGCAAGGCATGATGGACCGCCAGAGTGGGGCGGTCGTGTCCTTCGTAGTAGTCAGTGGCGCGATGATGCAGTTGCGGGATGAGTTCGGGCTGCGTGAGCTTAAGTTCTCGCAGAAGGTATTCGGAAAATAGTTTGTGGTATTTGAATTGCGTCTGTTCCGAATTCAGCGGAAATACAAACAGGTTCGCCCGAACTGCGTCTTGCAGCAATGAGGCGGCGTTGCCGATGTCGCAGACTGCATTGCATGCCGCGGCATCGAGAGTCTCCAGAATGCTGGTCTGAGCCAGAAATTTTCGCAGTTCGTTGGACTGCTTGGTCAGAATCTCTTCGCTCAGATAGTCCGCCAGATCGGTATAGGTTCCGGCAAAGTTCCTGATGTAATGCTCGGCATCCGGTGATTTGTTGACCGCAAGGGCCGCCAGCTGAATTGCTGCAGGCCAGCCTTCCGTGCGCGACAACAGTTCATGCTTCAGGTCTTCGTTGATTCTGGAGCTGCAAACGTTGTTGATCAGTTCGCTGACTTCGCTTGCATTGAAGCGGAGGTTTTCGGTGCTGACTTCGGTCAACGATCCATTGATGCGCAATCTGGCCAATTCCAGTGGCGGTGATTGCCGAGCTCCCATAAAAACTCGAGAACCTTCTGGAAGGTGGGAGATCATCTCCTGAAGTATTTTGATGACCTGAGGATCGCTGACGTTCTCAGCATCATCCAGGAATAGAAACAGAGACCGCTCCTGGCGGGCCAGTTCAGCGAACTGATCGAAGACCCATTCCAGAGAAAGGCCGTCGGGCAAGCGAGACCAGGGGCGCACATCCGATTCGTCGTTCGCAAACTTCCAGCCGGCATTCATGCTGGTAGAAAGCATGTAGAGAAAACGCTGGGGATCGTTGTCCGCCGCATCCAGGCTCAACCAGGCGGTCAGTTTGCCGGCGTCATGCAGCGTCCTGTAGATGTGCGCCAGGAAAGTGGTCTTTCCAAAGCCGGCGGGTCCAGACACCAGGCACAGGCGGGTCTCCGGACTGGCCAATGCCAGTCGCTCGGCAGCCATGCGTCTGACCACGGTTCGCGCGGTCTTCGGCGGGCTCAGCTTGTAGCCCAGTTCTGGGAGTTTCATCCTCTGTTTCCACTGCACACGCACCGAGGCGTGTCTGACCCTGAGTCCACCAGCAACGCTAATTCTGCTAGCTGAATGATCTGCAGAGCGGACACGTTTTAATTGCTGCCGAATCAGCACGCTGGCCCGCCAGTCTAGCGGAGATTTCCTCTCGCGCCGGCAGCAGCGGCACCTGCTCGGTGGGTGGGGACTAGCCGCGCCGCCACGAAATCATCCTAAAGAATGATTGGCCGGCCGCCTCCGAGGCCTATCGTCTCGTCAACGCCGCCAAACGAGGAGATGCCGTGTTCGCCTACGACAAGCTGGATCTGCCGAAGCTCGGTCTTCGAGGACTGGAAGCCGATCTCAGCACAGAAGAGCGCAGTCTGCAGGACAACGTCCATCGTTAGCGCAAGCAGGGTGGTACGGCGATCATCAATCACCAGCCGGTGCAGACCCGGGTCTTTGACCTGTGGCGGAGGGTCGAAGCGGCGCGCGCGCTTACGCAGCGCGTGTTCGACTTCAACTACTCGAGCAACGGGCCGCATCTGCTGGCTTCAGTCACTTTCAAAACCTTCGTGACGGAAACGGCCTTCAATGTTGCAAGCGACGCGCTGCAGCTCTTTGGTGGCAATGGCCTGACCAAGGAATATCCAATGGAGAAGCTGTTGCGTGATGCACGTGCCGCGATGATCGAGGATGGGGAAAACACCATGCTGAGCATCAAGGGCATGCGCTGGCTCAGTCAGTGGCACCAGATCAACCAGGGAATCTCGGTCTAGGCCGCCCCCGACGAAAACTGTATCGCGGAGAAGAAAATGTCAAAGAAACCCATCGTTGTTTATGGTGCCAGTGGCTATACCGGGCGCCTGGTTTGTGAATTTCTGCGGGAATACCAGATTCCGTTCGTCGCAGCCGGTCGCGACAAGGCCCGCATCGAGGCGGCCCTGGCCTTGGTTCCCGGCATTGAAACCGCCAATTACGAGGTCGTCGAGGTTGAGCATAACGTTGATGCACTGAGTCAGTTGTTTGAAGGGCGTGTTTCCGTATGCAACACCGTCGGCCCCTTTGACTATTTTGGCGAGACGACTGTGCAGGCGGCGGCCCGCGCCAATGTCCACTACATGGACACAACGGGCGAACAGGCCTTCATGATGCGGATGCGGGATCAGTACGGGGACGTCTATGCCCGACAGGGAAAGATTCTCGCGCCCAGCACCGCCTACATGTACACGCCGCTGGACATCGCCGCGCACATCGTGCTCGAAGATCCGGAAGTGGATTCGCTCGAAGCCGCCTGTGTTGCCAATGGCGTGCCGACCTACGGTTCGACCCAGACAATTTTCTCGATCTTCCGGACCGAGCATTTCTATCTGGAAAACAATCAGCTGGTGCCCTGGCAGAAAGCTCGCGGTTTCGAGATCTGCGTGCCGGGCAAGATGATGACGCAACTGGCGCATCCATGGGGCGGTGGCAGTCTGCCGCTGTGGTTCCAGCATGAGCATCGCGTGCGTAATGCGAGGCAGCTGACCGCATTCACCAATCGGCCAATGTTCGAGCAGATCATTGCACTGCAGCAGCACTACGAAGACAACATCAAGCCTCTGCCTGAGGCGGAACAGGAAATCGCTCTGGCAAAGATTGCCGAGGGCATGCAGCCGGGCACGCCGCCGCGCGAAAACAAGCTGGTGCATCGCACGACCGATATGGTTCACGGTCTCGGCAGCGGCAAGCGCCGAACCTGTGTCATTCACAGCACGGTGGCGTACCAGATGACGGGTTTGGTGCAGGCCGCCCTGGCCAACTACCTGCTGGATGCCGCGCCGAAGCGGGTCGGATTCGTGTCCTCCTGCCAGGCCGCCGGGCACGAGTACATGCTCGGTGCGATCAAGAGCTTCCTGCCGGTTCAGGTCGACATCAGCTAACGATTTGCACCGCTACGGGTCATACCTCATGAGAATCATTGATTGCTTCGACAACGGCGTCCGGCTTTATCCGGACAATGTTGCCTTCGTCGACGTGGATAGTGGTGTGGCAGGACTCAGCTACGCCCAGGCCAGTCCCGTCACGCACCGGATCGCTGCGGCCATCCGTGCCCGCGGCTACGACAAGGGCACGCACATTGGCATTTTGGCGCCGAACTCCACGATTGCGTTTCTGACCCTGCTCGGAGTGTTTCGTGCAGAAGGCGTGTGGTTGCCGATCAATCCGCGCAATGCTGTGCCGGTCAATGCCGATCTGCTCAGGCGATTTGATGGCGAACTGCTGTTCTACCATGGCGCCTACGCCAAGGAAGCACAGGCGCTGATGAAGGCTGTCCCGAATCTGCGCGAGGCAGTGTGCATTGAAGGCGAGGTCAGCGTTGGGACCAGCCTGGAGCAGTGGAGTGAGGGCTGCCCGCAAGCGTATGCGTCCGACATCGGCGATCTTGACGCCACCTTCGCCATCTTTCCCACCGGCGGGACGACCGGCGAGTCCAAGGGTGTGGTGCTGACCCATCGTTCGATCCATACGATGTTTCAGAACTTCTACGCCCACTTCCGCTACTACGATAACACCTGCCACCTGGTCGTCGCGCCGATGACGCACACCGCGGGTCTGTTGGGCTGCCTGCATTTCGCACGTGGTGGATGTAACGCGATCATGGCCGCTCCGGCGGCGGGGCCGATTTGCGCGGCGATTGCAAAGTTCCGGGTCACGCATCTTTTTCTGCCGCCAACGGTGCTGTACATGATGCTGGCGTTGCCCGATGCGCGAGCGCACGACTACCGCTCGCTGCAGCATTTCCTGATCGGTGCAGCGCCGACTTCGCTGGAAAAGCTGAAGGAGGCGATTGATGTGTTCGGTCCGGTCATGACCGAAGCCTTCGGGCAAACGGAAGCCCCGGCGTCGGTTACCGCAAAAGCTCCATGGGATTACTTGAATGCCGATGGCTCGATCAACGAGCGGCGACTGGCCTCCGTCGGGCGTCCCTGCGTGAACAACATTGTCGCGATTATGGACGGTGAAGGGCATGAACTCCCGCGCGGTGAAGCCGGCGAGATTTGCGTGAAAGGCGAGCTGCTGTCCCCTGGGTACTACAAGAACCCGGCGGCTACAGCGGAAATTCGCAGCGAGGGCTGGCACTACACCGGTGATATCGGCGTCATGGACGCTGATGGTTTCATTACGATCGTGGATCGCAAGAAGGACATGATTATCAGTGGTGGGTTCAACGTCTTCCCCAACGAGATTGAGCAGGTGCTTAACGCGCATCCTGCGGTCCAGGACTGCGCAGTGATCGGCATCCCGGACGAGAAGTGGGGTGAGGCGGTCAAGGCTGTGGTGCAGCTGAAGGCAGGCACCGAGTGCACTGCCGAGGAGCTTATCAAGATGTGCAAACAGGGACTGGGTAGCGTCAAGGCCCCGAAATCCGTCGATTTCATCGTTGATCTACCTCGCAGTCCGGCCGGCAAAGTGCTCAAGACGGCACTCCGGGGGCCGTACTGGGAAGGCTGCAGCCGCCGGGTCAACTGAATAAAGGAGAAGCTGTAAACATGAAGGTGCATCCGGTTATCGCGGGCGTGGGCATGGTGCCCTTCAAGAAGCCCGGGCAAAGCGACCCCTACGACATCATGGGCGCCCAGGCCGCCCGCAACGCTTTGGCCGACGCGGGATTGAGCTTTGAGGACGTGCAGCAAGCCTACGCCGGATATGTCTATGCCGATTCCTGCGCGGGGCAGGCGGCCCTGTACCATCTGGGAATCACGGGCATTCCCATTGTTAACGTCAACAACAACTGCGCCAGCGGCTCGACCGCATTTGCCCTGGCGGTCCAGGCTGTAAATTCCGGACAGGTCGATTGCGCTCTGGCCGTTGGATTCGAGCAGATGACGCCGGGCGCCCTGGGAGTTGTTTTTCCGGACAAGACCAGCCCTCTGCGGCGCTTCGAAGACGCCGTTGCAGAACAGGTTGGGCTGAGCCCGGAAGAACGCGAGTTGCCGCCTGCGGTCTGCTTGTTTGGCGTGCAGGCCGAAAAGTTGATGCAGGACTACGGCGTCAGTGCCTCGGCCATGGCGCGCATCACGATGAAGGCGCGGCGGCATGCAGCCCACAATCCGAACGCGATCTTCAGGGAACCCTTGACCGAAGAGCAGATTCTCAGCGGGCCGCCAATCTTCCGGGGGCTGCGCAAGCTCTTTGCCTGTCCGCCCAGTTGCGGTGGCGCCGCTGTCATCGTCTGCAGCGAGGGCTTCGCCAAATCACGCGGCATCGACACCAGTGTCCGCCTGATCGGGCAGGGCTGGGGTAGCGATCGCGAGAGAAACTTCCGCGGAGATGTGATGGACATCATGTTTCGCGCGCTGAGCCGTGACGCTGCCCAACAGGCCTATGCAGATGCGGGTGTCGGCCCTGAGGATATTGACGTCGTCGAACTGCATGACTGCTTCACAAGTAACGAAATCATCACTTATGCCGCGCTTGGTCTGTGTCAGGAGGATGAGCTCGATAACTTCGTGATGACGGATCGCAACACCTATGGCGGCGATGTCGTCGTCAATCCGTCAGGCGGTCTGCTGGCCAAGGGGCATCCACTGGGCGCGACGGGCCTGGCGCAGATCTCCGAGTTGGTGTGGCAATTGCGCGGTACTGCGGGGGCGCGTCAAGTCGACGGAGCACGCATTGCTCTGCAGCACAACGGCGGCCTGGGCAGCGCGGGATTTGTGAACATTTTCCAGAAAGCCTGAGATTCAGGCAGACATTTCAGGAACGACAATGAGATTTGAAGGAAAGACGGTTCTGGTAACTGGAGCGGCATCCGGAATCGGATTGGCCATTGCCAAACGATTTGTCGCGGAGGGCGCCGCTGTCGTCGGCACCGACATCGACGCGGAGCGGCTCGAGCAGGTGGCGAAGGAGCTGGGCCCATCCTTCCAGCCGCGGACCTGCGATGCCGGCAGCGTGCATGACATCAAGCTGTTGATGGAAAGCCTGGAAAAACTGGATGTATTGGTCAACAACGCCGGCATTGGCATCCTGCAGAATCCTGAGCAATTGGACGAGGCGGACTACGATCGGCAGCTGAACGTCCTGCTCAAAGGGCCAATTTTTCACGTCAAATACGCGGCCCCGCTGTTGCGCCAATCCACCAATGGCTCCGTCGTGAATATCGCCTCAGCTTCGGCATTGTTGTCACTGCCTGGCTACACCGCCTATGGCGCCGCCAAGATGGCGATTACAAAATTCACACAGGATGCGGTGATCACGGTTCCGGGAGTGCGGCATAACGTGGTTCTGCCCGGGCTCATCAACACGCCGATTCTGGTCGCTGCCTATGGAGAGGCGGGCGTTGGCGAAATCGGCAAAGTCGCAGAACTGTGTCCAGTCCCCCGCATCGGTCAGCCTGATGACATCGCTGCCGCGGTCCTTTACCTGGCCTCGGATGAGGCTAGCTACGTCAGTGGCGCAAGTCTGGTGGTGGATGGCGGCTTGAGCCGCGTGCATGTAATGAGTGTCGGTCGGTAGCGTTCGACACAGCGAAAGAATCCCCCAGTGCTTCCAGCGATGGCGAAGATTTCTGCTGCTGCCTTTTTCCGGAATTTCAGGGTGACGCTGGGCGTGAGCGACGGTGCCGTATTCGGAGACTGAGCGTCTTCCGGGAATTCGAGCCGATATCTCAGGTGCAAAGCGGCGCTGCACGGCTGCTGGGGACATTTATTGCCGGTAATTTGATTCCGCCGTGTGTCAGTGGCGAATCGGTCCGAACACGGTGCCAGCGTGAGTCGCAGACGCCGACGCGTGAATTGCGGCGGTCGAATCATACCTAAGGATGATGCGGGGTCGAGGCCACGAGACTAGATTTGGACTTGGCCAAGCGCAGTGGTGTTGCCGCGAAGAACTCAGTCGGCCGAGAAGCATTGCGAGGAGACGCGCCGGCGGGCCAGCCCGATGCGATGTCAACTGAATTTGACTCGTATCTGGATCCACGGCCCAGGCTTGCGAGCCAATCTGAATTGAGCTGGATGGGGCAAGCCTGGAGAAAGTGAGTTGTTGGTTTGAGTCCCCGTCGCTATGACGGAAAAAAATGATGGCAGGTCATTTCTCTCGGTTCGCGAGTGATTCCCGCCTGATCCGGGTTGGATCGAACGGAACAATCCGGAAACAAAAAAACCTTGCGGCGAGTCCGGCCATCGGAGCGGATCGCCGTTTGAAGTGCAAGGAGTAGAGACATGATGTCGTCGAAAGTTTTGCTTGCCGCAGCGCGCGCCGGATTCGCGTTGGGCTGTATGGTGACTGTTGCCGCTGCGTTTGCGCAGGACGACGACCTGGATTTTCTCTTCTCTGACTCTGTTGACGCTGCCCCGGCGCAGACCGCGCCGTCCGATTCGGAAGAGACTCCTGCAGCCGCGCCGGCGCCCGAACCAGGGCAGCCGCCGCTTACCGAGGGGCCAGCGCAAGAGCCGCGGGAGACACCCGCCACGGCCTCAGCACCCGAGAACGAACGTCCGCCTGTTGACGAGGGGAATGTCCCCGAGCCCTACGAAGCGGTCATTCAGGTCAGCGCGGAGCCTGAGGTTCAAGCTGCGGCGCCAGAGGTGAGACGCCCTTCATCGCGCATCGAGGAAATTGTGGTCACGGCACAGAAGCGTGCTGAAGACGTACGCGATGTTCCGATTGCAATGTCCGTCATGTCCGGGGATGAACTGCGAAAGTCAGCCGTATCGAGCTTCGATGATATGGCTCGATTCATTCCCAATGTATCGTTCAATACCGACTTCAACTCGCTTTACTTGCGTGGCATCGGGACCGCTGAGGTCAATGTCATCGGCGAACAAGCTGTTGTCTACATGGTCGATGACGTCTATGTGTCACGGCTCGATTTCTTGAAGCCCGGATTCATGGACCTTCGCCAGATTGAAGTGTTGAAGGGGCCGCAGGGTACGTTGTACGGGCGCAATGCGACCGGAGGCGTGGTCAACATTGGCATCGGCCAGCCCGACGACGAGGAGTGGAATGGATCAGTCAACTTCATGGGGGGGCAGCGGGAGATACTTGAGGCTGAAGCCGTGGTCGGCGGACCGATCGGTGATCGTGCGGGATTGCGCATTGCCGGGCGGATGCGAAAGGAGGATGGAAGCACTCTCAATCTGCATGACGGATCGACGATGGGGGATAAGGATATCCAGCAGGCGAGGGCTCGAGTCCGTGTAGACCTGACCGACTCACTTGAACTTGTGACGGGTATCGATTGGTTCGACTATTTCATTGGCGTATGGGCAGGCAACGAGACGTTTGTTTACCCGGGAGCTCTGCGTCCGGTCATTCAGACCCTTGATCCCGATTTCGAGACCGAACTGAATCGTCGGGGTAGCGCAAATCTTCAGAATCGTTCGCAGGGCGAGGGGGTCATTGCACCACTGAAGCTGAATTGGTCTGTTGGTGAGCACGAGATCACTGCCATCACGGCCTACGCGGAGCTGAACGATCTTCAAGGAGGCGACTTGGATGGCAATGGCGCCGAGTTGGCGTGGTTGTTCGCAGACACGCAGTACAGTCAGGTCAGCCAGGAGCTGCGCCTTGTGTCTCCGCCGGGAGACTTCGAGTATGTGGCCGGGCTGTTCTACTTCAGTTCCGAGCTCGCGACCAATCTGGATATTCCCCTGGCACCAAACCTCGCTGGTCTTGGAAACGGGCTGCCTCTGCTTCAGGCCCTGTCCACGTCCATTCCGGCGTTGGGGGGCGTTCTGGGAACGGTCGATAGTGTGCTCGACTCGCTTGAGATCAATCAGTACAACTCGCTCGACAATCTCAACGGCAAGTTCAACGTTGATGTGGATTCTTACGGCATTTTTGGCCAAATGACGTGGCGCCCGACCGACACGCTGTCGATGATATTGGGCGGTCGATTTTCTAGCGACGTCAAGCGCGGACAGGGGGTGGTCACTGATCAAGGACCGCTGCCGGTAT
>JBFFJL010000052.1:0-14102 GCA_041555955.1 Nevskiaceae bacterium | reverse complement strand
CCGGCTGAGCCGGGAGCGATCCCGGGCGGAACGTTTATTCCGCGGAGCTCATCTGCGCAGCCAGATCGCTCAACACTTCGGTATAGGCTTCCATCACGATCTTGCCGAATTCCGGGTTCTTGACGGCAACCTGTTTCAGCACTTCAACGGTTTGCGCGTCGAACATCTCGAACAGATCGGCCATCTGGTCCGCATGCGGTGAGGTGCGGATCAGGGCGGCTACGGCAACGCGGATGGCGGCGCCTTCGCCGACCAGCTCGGCAATGGTTTCTTGCAGGTCATTCATGGCAATCGTCGCGTCCATGGCATTGGGGGGTGCGCAGACTAGCACCATCTGCGGGCGACCGAACTGATTGCCGTCAGCGTGCCCGCAACGGAGCCAGTCGCCGTATGATCTGGCGTTCTGCGCAGTGCGCGAAAAATCGGAAACCATGAGCTATCAAGTCGTCGATGCGGTGATCTCACCGCAAGGCAGCCTCGCGGTGTTGTCGCGCAGCGAGGCGGCCAAGTTGCTGGATGCCAGCCACAGCGGGCTGTATCACCTGTTTCGTCGCTGCGCGCTCGCGGTACTGAACTGCGGCAGCCCGATCGACGATGGTCGCGAACTGCTGCAGCGCTACCCCGATTTCGACATCCGTGTGGTCCCCGAGGAGCGCGGCATCAAGCTGGCGCTGCGCAGCGCACCGGCCGAAGCCTTCGTCGACGGCAAGATGATCCGCGGCATCAGCGAGCATCTGTTCGCGGTATTGCGGGATCTGCTGTTTGTCGGTACCGACGTACTGAACAATCCGAATTTCGACCTCGACAGCGCCGACGGCACCACCGACGCGGTGTTTCACATCCTGCGCAATGCCGGGGTGCTGCGCCCGACCCTGGACCCGCGATTGGTCGTGTGCTGGGGCGGGCATTCGATCTCGCGCCACGAATACGACTACAGCAAGGTGGTCGGCTATCAGCTGGGCCTGCGCGGCATCGACATCGGTACCGGCTGCGGTCCGGGCGCGATGAAAGGCCCGATGAAGGGCGCGGCTGTGGCGCATGCCAAGCAGCGCATTGTCGGAGGGCAATATCTGGGCATCACCGAGCCCGGCATCATCGCCGCCGAGGCGCCGAATCCCATCGTCAATTCGCTGGTGATCCTGCCGGACATCGAGAAGCGGCTTGAGGCGTTTGTGCGCACCGCACACGGCATCATCGTGCTGCCGGGCGGCGCCGGCACCGCCGAGGAAATCCTGTACCTGCTCGGCATCCTGCTGCATCCGGACAATGCCGGCCTGCCGTTTCCGTTGATCTTCACCGGCCCGGCGTCAGCAGCGGACTACTTCCGCCAGATCGACGCGTTCATCGCTGCGACCCTGGGCGAGCCGGCACGTCAGCTGTACCAGATCATCGTCAATGATCCGGCGCGGGTCGCCCGCGAGATGCACGCCGGGATCCAGCGCGTGCGCGCGTTCCGCGCTGCGCACGATGATGCGTTCTACTTCAACTGGCTGCTGAAGATCGCGCCGGTGTTCCAGCGCCCGTTCGTGCCGACCCACGACGCCATGCGCACACTCGATCTGCATCGCGATCAGGCCCCGCATGAACTCGCGGGTCATCTGCGCCGTGCGTTCTCTGGCATCGTCGCCGGCAACGTCAAGGCCGACGGCATCCGCGAAGTCGAAGCCAAGGGCCCGTTTGAACTCAACGGCGATGCCGATGTCCTGGCGCCGCTGGACGCGCTGCTGGCCAGCTTCGTCGCACAGCAGCGCATGAAGCTGCCGGGCACCCAGTACGTGCCGTGCTATCGCATCGTGCATTGAGGTAACCGAAGCCCACGCGGCGAAACAGGCCGCCGAGCGCTACCGGAGTGGCGCGTTCGATCGTCAGTCGGGGACGATCCGCTGCAAGGCGGCCACCGTGGGGCTGAGCGTGCGGGAGCGCGGAGTGTGACTAGGTTTCCAGTTGCTGGACCACCGGCGCGGTGTGTCCCATCGAAGCGAGTTTGCGCGACAGCCAGAACGCGTGGGTTTCGACCACGCGCCAGTCCCAGTCCGACACCGGGCCGAGTTCCGGATAGCGCGCTTCGCGCGATCGCGCGCGCGTTTCGGAATTGACGACCACGCGGCACTGCAGCGTATTGGGCCAGGTGAAGTACTGGTGCACGCGGATGATGCCCCAGCCGCTCAGCGAGTAGCGGAAGGTTTTGCCATCGCGCGGCGGATCAATGTCGACCTTCCTCTCGAAGACGTGGCCCTTCATTGAGGGGTACCACAATCCGAACGCATAGTTGTGAACGCCGGCCTTGGCGCAGGCCGCGGCCTTGGCGCGGATCTCCGCTGGGGTCGTGAAGCGTTGCAGCGGCTCGCCGAGTTCGGACTCGGACGCGGAGACCACCGGAGTCTCGGGTTGAAACGCGGCTTCAACCAGGGCCCCGAAGTCGGCAGCAGTAATCACGGTGGCCAGGGTCACGGAACGTCCTATGCGAGTAAGGGTGAGGCCCCGCGCAGACGTCGGATTGAGCGCCTGTCGTGGAGTATCGGATATCGAAAAGCGCCAGAATTTCCCGGCGCGCAGTGCGCACGGTAGCACCGCTTGCCCCGACCCCCAACTGAATGGCGCGCGACCCAAGGCCGCGACGGTGCAGGCCCTCAGCGGCTGGTCAGCAGGTAGCGATCCAGATTGTTGCGTGCCTGTGCGCGGACCTTGCCACGCAGCATCGGGGTCCAGCCGAGCAATACACCGGCCGGGCCGAGTGCCTGACGTGACCAGCGCCACAGACCGAAGCGATCGTGGTGCTCGACGATCAGGCCGTCGGCGAAGCGGAATTCGGCGTCGATGATGTTGTGCACCCTGCGACCGGTCGCGCTGAAGCGGTAATGCGCCTCCCAGTGCGCGCGGCCGCTGCGGTCGTCGGCGCTGACGTCGCGGAACTGCAGCTGCCAGACATCGCGGCCGTTGGCGGTGATGGCATCGCACAGCATGTGCCACATGCCGGAGACCTCGTCGCGTCCGTCGAGTGTGAACACCGGGTCGTCGAAGCACGCGTCCTCCGCGTAGCAGGCGGCCATCGCATCGGCGTCCAGACGCATGAACGCCCGATAGAACGTGTCGATCAGCTGTGCGTTCGGATGCATCTCAGCGCTCCCTGTGAGCCAGACACCGGCAGCATTCGCTGCGCCGCCGGCGCCGGGTGGACATCAATGCGTGCTGTCGAGTTTAAGGCCGCGGCGTTCGAGCAGCGGCTCGATCGAGGGTTCGGCGCCACGGAAGTCGCGGAACAGTGCCATCGGGTCCACGCTTTCGCCGCGCGACAGCAGCTTGGCACGGAACCAGTCGCCATTGGCGCGCTCCAGGCCGCCATGTTGCTTGAACCACTCGACCGTGTCGGCGTCGAGCACCTCGCTCCAGATGTAGGCGTAGTAGCCGGCTGAGTAGCCGCCGGAGAACACATGGGCGAAGTAGGTGCTGCGATAGCGCGGCGGCACCGGCGCGAAGTCTACACCGGCCTTCTTCAGCGCGGCGGCTTCGAAGTCCATCACCTTGGCGGCGGCGGGCGCCTGCTCCGGCGTGATGCGATGCCAGGCCATGTCGAGCAGTGCGGCAGAGAGATATTCGGTGGTGGCAAAGCCCTGGTTGAATTTCTGCGTCGCCAGCACCTTGTCGACCAGCACTTGCGGCATGGCTTCGCCGGTCTGGTAGTGGCGCGCGTAGTGCTTCAGCACTTCAGGCCAGGTCGCCCACATCTCATTGACCTGGGACGGATATTCGACGAAATCACGCGGCACGTTGGTACCGGCGAAGGTCGGGTACTTCACCTCGGAGAACAGGCCGTGCAGCGCGTGGCCGAACTCGTGGAACATCGTCGTGACCTCGTCGAAGGTCATCAGCGTCGGCTCGCCTTCCGGCGGCTTCGGGATGTTGAGGTTGTTGACGACAACCGGCAGTGCGCCGAACAGGCCGGACTGCGGCACGAACTCGTTCATCCAGGCGCCGCCGCGCTTGCTGTCGCGCGCGTAGAAGTCGGTCAGGAACAGGCCCAGCGGCGAGCCATCGGCATTGAACACTTCGAACACGCGCACGTCGGCCTGATAGACCGGCAGATCGTGGCGCTCCTTGAACGTCAGGCCGTACAGACGGTTCGCGGCATAGAACACGCCGTCCTGCAGCACATGATCGAGTTCGAGGTACGGCCGCATCTGCGACTCGTCGAATTCGTAGCGCGCCTTGCGAACCTTCTCGGCGTAGTACGCCCAGTCCCAGGGCTGCAGCTTGAATCCGCCTTTCTCCTGATCGATCAGCTTCTGCATGTCAGCGGCTTCGACGTGCGCATTGGCGACCGCAGCCGGCGCCAGCTTCTCAAGCATTGCGACCGCCGCTTCCGGCGTCTTGGCAGTCTGCGTTTCCAGACGGTACGCGGCGTGAGTGGGATAACCGAGCAGCTGCGCGCGTTCTGCACGCAGACGCGCGATCTCGGTGCTGATCTCGCGATTGTCGAACTCGCCACCGCTGTTGCCGCGGCCGATCGAGGTCTTGAAGATGCGTTCGCGCAGCGCGCGGTTCTGCAGGTTGGTCAGCGGTGGCTGGCCGGTGGTGTTCTGCAGCGGCAGCACATACTGGCCTTCGAGGTCGCGGGCCTTGGCGGCGGCAGCGGCGGCGGCGATGTCGTCGTCGGACAGGCCGGCCAGTTCCGCCGCGTCCTTGACGATCACGGCCTTGGCGTTGGTTTCCTTCAGCAGGTTCTGCTCGAACTGCGTGGTCAGTGAAGACAGCTTTTCGTTGATCGAGCGCAGGCGGGTCTTCTCCGCCTCGCCGAGTTGGGCGCCGGCACGCACGAAGTCGCGGTGATAGCGTTCGAGCAGGCGCAGCGATTCGGCATCCAGCCCCAGGGTGTCGCGGGCCCCGTACAGTTTGTCGACGCGGGCATACAGCGCCGGATTCAGATAGATGGTGTCCGCGTGCGCGGACAGCTTCGGCGCCAATTCCACTTCCAGCGCCTGGATCTGCGGGTTGGTATGCGACGACGACAGATTGAAGAACACCAGCTGGACGCGCTCCAGCAGACGGCCCGAGCGCTCCATCGCGAGGATCGTGTTGTCGAAGCCCGGCGCCTCCGGATTGCTGGCGATGGCGTCGATCTCGCGCAGTTGTTCGGCCATGCCGGCTTCGAACGCGGGTGAGTAATGCGCGTCCTGGATACGGTCGAACGGCGGCAGCTGATACGGCAGGGTGCTGACTTCGAAAAAGGGATTGTCGCCGGGACTGCCGGTCTGACTCGGCAGCTGCGCGCAGGCGCCGAGCAGAACGCTGCCGGCAATGGCCATCTTCAGAGAGGAGTGCATAGGGTCTTCCGGTGAGGCGCCGCGCGCCGCCGTTTGCGCGCCGTCGGCGGGCAGATTCGGGTTCGGGTCGGTCATCGCGTGGCTGCAGTCATGGTTCGATCAGTGGGCCCGTCGCGGAGTGTCCGCCACAGCGCCGAACGCCGCCGCAGGGCACGAACGTCGCGTACGCGGGTTCGGTAATCCGGCGGCGCTGCCGAGCCTACACGCCACAACGCGGCCGGGGTACCGGGGCAACCCCCAGCCGGAGCCGTCGTGAGGCGCCATGGCGCCGCGTATGCGACAACAGGATTCCAAGAAAACGGACGGGGTTCGAAGCGCCCGCCCGTTGATTCGCGCGGTGCTGCCGCGCAAGCTATAGCCCGAGCGTGGCGACGCCCTGCTCGAAGCGGATGTCGACCGGAATCTTCGCCTGGCTCAGCCGCTGCAAGTCAGCGGCCAGAGAATCGTCGACAATCCCGAGCGTGTCGGTCATCTGCTTGGCGGCGTCGAAGTCGCCGTCGCCCTGGATCGTCAGCAGTCTGGCGGACAGATCCTTCATCGCCTGCTGCATCTTCTCGAAGTTCACGCGATAACGGCCGGTTTCGGCGTCGCGCTCGAAGGCGCCGTGCTCGCGGAAGAAATTGAAACGCAGCATGTTGGCCTTGCCGTGCGCGTCGCTGGCGCCGAAGCGCACCGAGCGGAAGATGCCGGCCATGAAGGTGACGTAGTTGTCCATAAGCTTGTCGGCGTCCAGCTCGCCCTTTTCGGCGAGCCGGGTCACCATGTACAGGCCGAGAATGTCGGCCTTGCCTTCCTCGAAGCTGGACGCGTATTCCTTCAGCGCCTCGCGCACGGTGCCGCGCTCGTTGATCGTGTTCTTGATGCCCAGACCGTGCGCGACCTCGTGGAACATCGTGTTCTGGAAGAAGGCGTCGAAGCTCAGGTGCTTGAGCTGGTCGTCGGCGATCAGTTCGCGCGCGATCGGCATCAGGATGCGGTCGAACTTGGCCTGCATGACGTTTTCCAGCTGTAGCCGCCGCGAGCCCTTTTCGAGCTGCACCACTTCGTCGTTCGGCAGGTTAATGGCGATGGTCTTGGCACCGACGTTGGCATCGCCGGCGTAGTAGACGGCCTCGTAGGCATTCAGATCGGCGTCGCTGCCCGGCGTTTCCTGCTTGTAGGCGTCCGGCACCGGCAGACCGCGCTGCAGTTCCGGCAGGTACTGCGCAAAGCGGGCGAGGCGCTCGCTCCAGGCCACGTCCTTGACCAGCACATAGGCTTCGTAGGCGGCCTTGTAGCCGTAGAGCTGGTCCTCGTAGGTCTCGATCGGGCCGATGACGAGATCCAGGTGATTGGTCTTCATCTCCATCCACGCCATGTCGCTGGGGCGATAGTCGTCCGACAGCAGCGCGTCGGCGCGCAGTTCCAGATAACGCTTGAAGCCGGCATCTTCGGCTAGCGCCGCGGCCTGCCGCAGCAGTTCGGCCGCGTGCTTCAGCGGTGCGGCATAGGCGACGTGATACGGCACGGTGATCAGCTTGCCGTCGGCGTCACGCCGCAGCAGCGTGTACAGGTCCGCCTTGTCCTTCAGATCGGCGGCTTCGAACTCGGCCTTGCTCATGTCCTGCGGATACAGCTGCGCCGCCGGCGGGCGCGGGCCGGTACCGTCGATGAATGGATGATCCTCGTTCAGCCGGTCCCAGGGGCCGTAGTTGATGTCGGCCAGTTCACGCAGCGCCGGGTCCTTGATCGTGCTCAGCAGTGCGTCGCGCTCGCCCCAGGCCTGCAGCCAGAAAATCTCGTCCATCGTCTGCGCCGCCTGGATCAGCAGCGGCAGCATCTTGCGCTGATTGTCGCTGAGGCCGTCGAGCGTCGCGGTGAGCTGCACGGTGGCGTAGTCGCCGGCACGCTGCTGTGCGTAGTTTTGCGCCGGTGCCGGGGTCGCTGCCGTCGCGGGCGGCTGGGCCGTCTGTTCGCCGGTGTCGGCCTTGTCGCGGGAGTTGCAGGCGCTCATCACCAGGGCGGACGTGGCGAGTGCGGCGACGAGGAGAGGGCGCATGGCGGCTCCGGATGCGTTCGATGGGAGCAGCAGGCTACACAGGCTGCCCCCGGCTTGAAAGCGGGAAGCTACCCAAGCCCGGCGTTCTACGTCAGACCGCCGGCGCCGCGCGCAGGCGCTCCAGCATCTGGCTGTAGGGCTTCATGCCGGCGGTCAGGAACAGCAGCGAGGCCAGGCTCGCCAGGCTGCCGACGATCAGCATCGACCAGCGCAGCGCGTAGTCGTCCGCGAACAGGTAGTCGGTACACAGCGCGATGGCGGTCGGGCCGAGCCCCAGCCCGATCATGTTGGTCATGAACAGGTAGACCGCCGTGGTCTGCCCGCGCATGCGGTTGGGGACGATCTCCTGCAGCGCCGCCGGCGCCGCGCCAAACGGCATTGCCAGCGCAAACACCGGCGGTACCAGCGCAATGGCGGCCAAGGTGCCGGTGGGCGCGATCAGGTACAGCGCGCCACCGCCAATGGAGACGACGGCGGCCAGCACGCCGATGCGCAGCGCCGCGTCGGTCTTGCCCTGCCGAATCCAGCGGTCCGCGAGGCGACCGCCGAGGATGATGCCGGCGGAGGCGAACACCATCACGATCAGGCCGAAGACGATGCCGATCTGCGGCGCGGTCCAGCCATGCGTGCGCACGAAGTAGGTCGGTATCCACGCGGTGGTGCCGTAGGAGCACATCGCCAGCAGCGCGAAGCCGATGTTGTGATTGAGCACGGCGCGACGGTTGGACCACAGATAGCCGACGACTTCCGACAGCGGCAGGCTATCCTGACCCGCGACCGTGCCCTGGCGCGCGGGCTCGCGCACGAAGAAGAAGGCCAGACTGAAGACGATGCCGGTCGCTCCGAGGAGCAGGAACACCAGCTGCCACGGATGCACGTCGCCGATCAGCGGCAGACTCACGGCGCCCTGCGCCGCCGCGTACTGGATCACCAGACCGCCGAGCAGGAAGGCGATGCCCGAGCCGAGGAAGATGCCCATCGAATACACGCTCATCGCGCTCGACCGGCGCTCCGGCGGAAAGTAGTCCGCGATCATCGAATAGGCCGCCGGCGACAGCGCGGCTTCGCCGACGCCGACGCCGATACGGAACATCAGCAACTGCCAGTAGTGCCGCGCGATGCCGCACATCGCGGTCATCACGCTCCAGACCAGAATGCCCACAACGATCAGGCCGCGGCGGCTCTTGCTGTCGGCGATGCGCGCCAGCGGAATGCCGAGGATCGTGTAGAACAGCGCGAACGAAAAGCCCATCAGCAGACTCATCTGCGTGTCGCTGATACCGAGGTCGCGGCGGATCGGCCCGACCAGCAGATTGAGGATCTGCCGATCCACGAACGAAATCACGTAGGTGATCATCAGGATCACGACCACGAACCACGGGTACGCCAGCGACGCCGGTGTCCGGCTGTTCTGCAGCATGCGCCTCTCTCCTCGTATGGCGTGACGCACCCGCAGGCGTGTCCGCTGGTTATGTCCGGATTGTACGCACGCGCGTTGCGCTCAGGGGTGGCAGTCTTCGGTATCGGATGGGGAGCGATCACCGTCGACGATGCGTCCGGGCAAGGCAATGTGCCGAATGCGTCGGCGCTACGTAACGACAAGTCTCGAAAGACTGCGCCATCTAATGTTTGCGATGAGTCGACGCAGGTAGAGCGAGATCAGGCAGCGGACAGTGGCTTGAATTTCAAGCTCAGCCGGTGGGTGTAGGAAAACGTCGAAGTACCATCCACTGAGCATCTTCTGTAGCCGTTGCGAACGACCGCAATCAGCCCGACGGCGACCGCGAATCCACCCGCCTGGTTGCCACGAAGCGGACGTTGGCCTCCGGCCCAACGACAGCGCGCCGCTGTCGCTCGCGGGTCTCTCGTGCCCGAATTGACTTAACACACTTTACACAGTTGTGACGGTGGTAAGCAGTTTCTAGCCTGCGAGTGCCCAGATCACTTTGGGCATTTCCCACAGACGGAGACTGCAATGACAGAAGCGAACACTGACCTCGCGCCGGTCGCGAACCCGCAACGGCGTGCGCTGCTTGCACGCTCGGCGATGCTGTCCACGACAGCGATGGCACTGCTGAGCGGCCTTCCGCTGCGCAGCCTTGCCGCGACACCGCACGACGGGCAGCCCGGCAGCGATGTCGGCATCCTCAACGTTGCGCTCGGCCTTGAGCACGAGGGCATCGCCGCGTACGAGATCGGCGCCGGAACGGGTCTGCTGAGCAAGCCGCTGCTGTCGGTAGCGGTGCTTTTCAAGAGTCATCACGAGGGCCACCGCGAGGTGCTGGCCGGGGCGATCGAAAAGATGGGGGGCAAGCCGGTCCAGCCCAGGAGCATCGCCGAGTACAAGGCAAGCTCGAAACTGGACATTGGATCCATCGCCACCGGCGAGGACGTCCTGCGGCTCGCGCAGCGACTGGAACTGGGCGCCATTAACGCCTACCTCGGCGTGATGCCGAGCTTCGCCGAACGCGCCCTGTCCAAGGTGGCAGGTCGCCTGATCGCCGACGAGACACTGCACTACACGGTGCTGTCGCAGGCGCTCGGGCAACAGCTGCCGCAGGACACGCTGAGCTTCGGAGCCTGAGCCGATGCGCGTGTCGTTCTGGGCCGCCGTGGTCGCACTGGCATGCGTCCCGGCGGCCTTTGGCGCAGATCCGGCACGCGGCAAGGCGCTGTACGAGGCGCGCTGCGGGGGCTGCCATGCCATCGCCGAGAACGGGCCGGGCCCTCGTCATCGGGGCCTCTTCGGCTGTCGGGCCGGCACGCAACCCGGATACACCTACTCCAAAGCACTGACGGCTTCCGGCGTCGTCTGGAACGACGCAACGCTCGACCGCTGGCTAGCCGATCCCAGCGCACTGGTTCCCGGAAACGCGATGGTCGTCCAGTTGGCGCCGCTCGCGACGGAACGCGCCGATCTGATCGCCTTCCTGAGAACGGCGACGCAGGGACCGCGCACTTGCCGGCGATCCAATGCGCCGACGCCGTAGGTCGAATCGAAGAGGACATCAAGGAATGGACATAATGGAACCGGCGCACGCGATCAAGCCCGCACTCCCGGACACGCAATCCGCCCGCGATCGGCGCGGCCTGTCGGTCACCCGCGCCGGCATCCGCGGCCTGCGGCTGCCATGCACAATCACGGACGTCGATGAATCCAGCCATGACAGCGTCTGTACCTTCGATCTGGGCGTGCGCGTGGCGGCTTCGCAGCGCGGCACGCACATGTCGCGACTCGTGCAGTGCGCGCACGAACTGGCGCCGCGGATTCGCACGGCGGATCTGGAACCCACCCTCAAGGCTATCCTCAAGCGCCTGGACGCGCGCGGCGGAACGCTCGCCCTGCGTTTTCCTTGGTTCGTCGACAAGAAGGCGCCCGTCTCCGGACACGGCTCGCTGCTCGATCTCGAGGTCGCCTACGAAATCCAGCTCGATCCGTGGGAACGCCGGCCGTCGCGGCAGATGTCCGTGCAGATCCCGGTCACCACGCTGTGCCCGTGCTCCAAGGCCATCTCGCGATACGGCGCGCACAATCAGCGATCGACGGTCTCCGTCACGCTCCGGAGCCGCCGTCCGATCGGCATCAACGAATTGGTTGCGCTGGTGGAGCGTGCGGCGTCGTGCCCGGTCTATGCGGTGCTCAAGCGGGAGGATGAGCGGTACGTCACCGAAACCGCGTACGAGAATCCCAAGTTCGCCGAGGATCTGGTGCGCGACCTGCATGCCGCGATCTCAAGGGAACTGCGGCCGACGATGCTGCACGTGGAGACAGAGAACCACGAATCCATCCACAATCATGCGGCCTACGCGCTGATCACCGGATCGACATAGCCGCCATGTACGAAGCCTCGCGCCTGGAGCGTTACGGACCAACCCAGCGCCGGTTGCTGGAGGTTCTGCTGCACACGCCGGGCGGCGTATCGGTCGAGCATCTGACCCGCGAACTCGGCATCACCCACAACGCGGTGCGCACGCACCTGATCGCCCTGCAGCGCGATGGAGCGGTCAAGCGCCTGGGGCAGCAACGTACGGGCGGACGACCCGAGCATCTCTTCGTCCTCACCTCGGCAGGACGCGAAACCTTTCCACGGCGCTATCGCGAAATCGCCGAGAGCCTGATCGCCGCAGTCGAACGCACCCTTGGCCACGGTGCGCTGGACAAGGTCATGCACGGGATGGGCACCGAAGCCGGTCGGCGGCTTGTGCCGGCCAGGAGCCCGAAAGCATCCGTGAGCCAGACTGCGGCCGCGATGAAGGATCTGGGTTACGAGGCCAGCTTGAGCGTGAGCGACAAGCGTGGCGAAGAGATCGTCGCGCGCAACTGCGTGTTCCATGAACTCGCTGCGAAATATCCAGCAGTGTGCCAGTTCGACCTAGCGTTCATGGAAGCAACGGTGGGCCGGGCAGTGGAACATCGGGAGTGCATGCTTCGCGGCGGGCGGGTCTGTCGCTTCGGCTTCAAGTCGAAATGATGAGAGGGGACCCCAAGGGTCGGGGCGGCGTGACTTTCGCGGGAGGATCGGCCCACTGATGACTGGCAGCCCGAAGCAGGCTTACGTACGGCTAATTGGGGCGCCCGATCACGCGCGTCGGTCGCTTGCGAACGGCGTCCAGATTGGCAAGGTCCTATGTCGAGGGATCTGCCAGCGAATCCCCCGCGACTTCGCATCTGTCTTCGCTGCACTCCCCTTGGCTCGGAGAATCAGTTTTGGAAAGAGCCAGCGATGGCGCGACCTCAGCTGCCAGTCGCATCACTTCGCGCCCAAGAGTGAGGTCGTCGATCCGCCCAAACTCCCGCAGGCGTAGCCGACCCTGGCGATCGATTAGCATGATCGACGGCGTGCCCTGAAGGGCATAGGCACGCATGGTGAGCGGAACTGGGTCGCTCGCCTCATGCCTATCCACGCCGATCGGATGTGTGATTCGATACTCGTGGAGGAAGGCGGCGAGCGAGAGCGGCGTCATCGCGGCGTGGTGCTCGAAAACCGCGTGCAGACCAACCACCGCTACGCCGTCTGCGGCAAATAGGCGATGCACGCGCTCGGCCTGCGGCACGCCATGTGAGACGCAGCCCGGGCACAGCATTTGAAACGCGTGCAGGACCACGACCCGGCCGCGCAAGGCGGCCAGGTCGTGGGGACGGTTCGAGTTCAACCACTGGTCCACATGCCAGGCAGGAGCCAGAGGAAAATCCGTTGCCATTGCGTCCTAGTCCCGCAGACTGCTGAATACAAAATCACTGTCCTTCTGCGGCGCATGGCAGCCGAAACATGCGGTCGCTGCATCGGACCCGACGACGCGCTTGTCTCGCGCGCCGCCGCCGAACCCCTCAAAACCCCAACCGCCGGTCGCCGCGTACTTCTTGGTGTCCTTGTGCATCACGCCCGCAACCTTGCGAGCGCCCTCGTTGAGAGCGTTATCGCTACGGTTGGCTTCCAGGAGGTCGAAGACAATGACCGAGCCGTCGCCAAACTTGCCCGTCTTGTACCCCTCCAGCGCCATCGGGTTCGCGTAGATGTGATGAATTCCGCCGAACGCGCCGAAAAGCGGATGTCCCTCTTCGATCACCATGCTCTTCACGTGGTGCCAGTTACGGTAATTGTCCGGGTAGGGAACGGCAGCATCGCCAGCCAGCGTCGGAGCGGCGGATGTGAGAAATACTACAGCGAGAAGAAGTCTCATGAAAACATCTCCTAGGGATAGCCTGAGTTGTCCGGGTCGTGCGTAGCGGCCGCCACGCCCGTCCGATTCCTTACTTCAGATCAGCCAGCGCGGCGCCGAAGTTGATGTGAAACGTCGCGCCGGCGATGACCATCGCGGGTACGGACTTCACACCGGCGGCCTCGGCTTCGGCTAGGCGCGAGCGCTGCTCGCCCAGGTGAACGATCTCGACGTCATAGCGGGACGGGTCGAGTGCCTTGGCAAACTGCTGTTCGGCGGAGACGCACACGGGACATCCCGCGTGGAAAAAGATGGCTTTGGTCATCGCTTGCTCCTGTGTCTATATGTATCGACTCGATACACAACGACACTATCCGGGCCGGCTCGCCGGTTGTCAAGACATGCTTCGTGACGATACATTGACGATATGAGCTCGACCCCCTTTCTACTTGAGCGTCTGGGCGCGCTGGTTCATCAAAGCCTGCGCGAGGACGCAGCTCGCCACGGCCTGCTGCCCATTCACATCCAGGTCTTGGAGTACTTGTCTCAGGCGAACCGATACAGCGATATTCCAATCGCGGTGTCGGAGTACTTCGGCATCACACGGGGCACGGTTTCGCAGACCCTTGCCCTGCTTGAGCGCAACGGGTTGTTGATCAAGGAGCCAGACGCACGCCACGGGAAGCGGGTGCATTTGCGGCTGACAGCGGCCGGACGCGCGATCCTGAGGGATAGCTGGACGCGGCGTCTGGAGGCAGCTTTCCCGTCATTCGAGAGTGTCGATCGGAACGCTCTCGATGCCGCCTTGTGCAAGTTGCTGACGACGCTGCAGCGGCAGAACAACCAGCGAGCCTTCGGAATTTGCCGGCAGTGCACGCACTTTCTCTCCGAAGCACGTGGCTCGCGCTGTGGCCTCACAGGAGAACCGCTGGCAAAGGATCAGACGGTGCGCATCTGCCGCGAATGGACAGCACCGGCACCGACGGGCAGTGCATTACAGGTCACTTGAGACGCCCGATTGCAGACATTCGCCACTGACTGGAACTGGCACTTCTTTGTCAGTCGTAGTTCGAGTTAAGCGT
>JBFFJL010000051.1:0-14210 GCA_041555955.1 Nevskiaceae bacterium | reverse complement strand
TGTGAAGATCCGCGACTCGCACCACGTGTGCAGCCAGCGCCGCAATGCCGGATACGGGGCCGACGCCCACCACTGCGGTTCGACGCCGGCGAACTGGCGTACGAACGGAAACACCGCGGCGTCGGCCAGCCGCAGCTGCGTGTCGATCAGGCCACCGCCGGTGCCCGCGATCCGCTGTTCCCAGTCCTGCAGCGTCTCCTGCGCTTGCGCGCGATAGTGCGCCTGTGACTGTGCCGGAAAGCGCACGAAATACTTGTAGCGATCGATCTGCGGCTTGAAGACCGTATCGTTGTGCTGGATCAGCGCTGCGCCTTCGGTCTGATCGCCGCCCAGCCAGTCATCGGCGTCGCTGCGCTGCAGCGCCCACTGCATGATCGCCAGACTTTCATCGAGCACCCGGCCGTCGCCAAGCTGCAACACCGGCACCGTGCCCTTGGGCGAGTTCGCCAGCAGTTGCGCCGGCTTGTCGCGCAGCAGCACCTCACGCAGCTCGACGGCCGTTGCGCTCGCGGCCAGCGCCATGCGCGCGCGCAGCGCATACGGACAGCGGCGGAATGAATACAGCACCGGCAGCGCGTCGGCGCCCACACCCTCAGTCATCGCATTCGGTATCGCGGGACCCCCGCTGTGCGGTTTGCTGCACCCGACGCATCTCCAGCACAGCGCGCCGCTGCGGTGTGAGCTGAGCGATGCAGCGCGGACAGCTCACCCCGGGGTCGAATTCCGGTGACGCCTGTTCCGACAGCGACAGCGGCTGACCACAAGCATCGCATTGCCGCGTGTGTCCAGGCTTGAGTCCATGACCGACGGCGACGCGCTCATCGAATACATAGCATTCGCCGTCCCACAGACTCTGTTCCTCCGGCACCTGCTCCAGATACTTCAGGATGCCGCCACGCAGGTGGTAGACCTTTTCGAAGCCCTGCGCCCGCAGGTAGGACGTCGCCTTCTCGCAGCGGATACCCCCGGTGCAGAACATCGCGATCGGACGCTGCTCCTGACCGCGCAGCTCGCGGGCGACGTAGTCCGGAAACTCGCGAAAGCTGTCGGTATCCGGAGAGACAGCGTTGCGGAAGCTGCCGACTTTCACTTCGTAGGCATTGCGCGTATCAACGAGCAGCACCTCGGGATCGGCCAGCAAGGTGTTCCAGTCCTGCGGGTCGACATAGGTTCCCACCAGATGCTCGGGATCGACCCCCGGCACGCCCATGGTCACGATCTCGTGCTTGAGCTTGATCTTCAGGCGCGCAAACGGCATCTGCGGCGCCAACGACTCCTTGTGTTCCAGGCGCGCAAACCGCGGGTCAGTACGCAGAAACGCCAGCACCGTATCAAGGCCCACGCGCGTACCCGCGATCGTGCCGTTGATGCCTTCCGACGCCAGCAGCAGCGAGCCCTTGACGCCCGCCAGCTCGCAGGCGGAACGCAACGGTTCACGCAGCTCGGCGAAGTCCGGCAACCGGGCGAAGTGGTAAAGCGCGGCGACGATCACGGGCGACATGCGAAACAAGGAATAGCGGTCGGGGTCCGATTGTAGAGGAGATCCTCGTAAGCCCTTCCGGGCAGTGCCCGGACCCGCCCACCGTTTCAGTCCGGCGTGACGGTGCAGCTTCCATTCACGCAGCGGATGAATGCGGTCGGTTCCATCTTCGTTTTCCACTGCGCAACCTTGTGCAGGATTGCGGTGCGCCGCTGCAGGTCCAGGCTGCGCAGGTAGCGCGCGCCAACATTCGACCACGCGCCCTGAAAGCTTTGAAGCTCTGCGATGGCGTCCTCGACCGGCATCCCTTCAACCAGGATCCGATACGCGGCCACCATCACACCGGTTCGGTTCCGGCCGGCGCGGCAATGGACAAAGACCGGCTTCGGTTGTGTCGCGACGACGGCCAGGAAGTGTGCAACGTGCTCATCGACGAGCCATGGCGCCAGCACCGGCAGCGGTTCCCACTCGCGAATGCGGAAGTACCCGATCTGATGCTGAAGCGCGCGGTCAAAACGCGCCCGTTCGAACGCCGGGACATCGTCATGCACCAGCTCCAGATTCACGAGCGTCCGAACCTGGTTGGTGACCAGCCAGGCGACACCGTCTGCGTCGGGCTGCGCGCCGCGCCACAGCACATCCGGCGTGACCACGCAGAAATTGAGGCTGACGACATCCGATCCTGGCGGACAGGCTGCGGCACCCGCGTGCGCTGCCGTACAGCCCGCCAACAGAGGCCCGAGCAGCATCGCACCCTGGCGACTGCGCCGGCTCAGCTTGCCCCGGGCCGCCTGATCTGCGCGTGCCGGAGTTTCACCGCTGAGGTCCGACGCAGTCCGCGAGCGTCCGTCCAATTTACTGCTGCATGATGCTGATGATCAGCGGGCGGACCGCGGCCCACATGTCGAGCCCAGTCTGCGTTTTGTCGTCGATCAAGATCACGGCGCCGTAACCCAGGCCGTCGTCGATCCACGGCGTGGTACCGAACAGACCCGGATCGCTGAATTCTGGGCCGGGGCTGCCGGGATGCTGGCTGACATCCGAAATCCAGAAGCCCAGGGTATAGCCGTCGAAATTGCTGCGGGTGCTCAGGCTGAATGGGGCAAACAGGATCGGGACACCTTCGATCTGGTTCTGCTTCAGCACGGCGACCGACTCCGGCGACAACACCCGGGTACTGCCGACCATGCCGTTGTTCTGCAGCATCTGCATGATGCGAACGTAATCGCCGATGTCGGTATTTGCGCCGCCAGCAATACGCGGGTTCTTCACCACCGCGGGATTGCCATAGGTGAAGTGCTGGAGGCCGAGCGGAGCGGCAAACGCTTCGTCGAAGAATGTCTGCCAGTTGGTCCCCGCGATCAGCGTCGCGATGTAGCCGGCGACCTGAAAGTCCGCGCCGCCATAGTTGAAGAAACGACCCGGCGGGGTCAGCACCGGCACGGCGGCGATCAGCGCGGCACATTGCTGCAAGGTCACCGACAGCACCTGGTCAAGACAGTTCGGCTCGCTCTTGCCGCTGCCGGGCAGGCCGGACGTATGTGCGAGCAGCATGCGCATCGTGATGTTGCGCTTGTCGATGGGCCAGAGAATCGGATTGCCCGCCTGTTTGATGTAGGTGGCGACCGGCTCGTCCAGATCGAGCAGGCCATCGTCCACCAGCGTCAGAATCGCCGCCGCGGACGGTACCTTGGTGGCTGACGCGATGCGGATCGCCGTCTCGGCGGTGTAGTCACCGCCAAAGCGGGTGTGCAGGACCCCGGAGCGATCGAACGCGGCAAAGCCGTACCCGCTCAAAGACCCGCCTGAACTCTGCAGATAGCTGTCGAGGGTCTGGTCCACCGCCGCCCACGACACAGTGGTGCTGGGGGACTTCGGCGGGGCTGGATTGCTGCCGCTGGTTGCGGGATCGCTGGACGGAGAACAGGCGACAAGACCTAGTGTCAGCAGGAACGTCGGGAGGTATTTCATCGGCTCACATCCTTAGTTGGGCACAGGGCGCGGGGGGCACCGGGGCACATTGTGCACGGCCTCAGTGCGCGCTGCGTCATCCTGCCTGCGTCACGCAACGGTCATGCCTTATAGCGGCCCACGGTGTCTCTGCTGTCTCAGCGCAGCTGGTTGATCAGCAGCGGGCGCACCGCCGACCACATTTCGAGTCCGGTGCTCGCGTTGCTTTCGATCAGAATCACCGCGCCGTAATCCGGATCGACATCGATCCATGCCATGGTTCCGAACAGACCCGGATCGCTGAACTCCGGGCCACTGCTGCCCGGATGCTGCAGCGGATCACTGATCCAGAAGCCCAGCGAATAGCCGTTGAACTTCGCCTGTTCCTCTGACGAGAACGGTCCGTCGGCAAACACCGCGTCCTTGATCTGATCGACCTTGAGCATCGCCACAGTCGCGGGCGACAGAACGCGGGCCCCGTCGAGCTCGCCATCATTGCGCAGCATCTGCATGATCCGGGCATAGTCCGCCAGATTTGAACTGGCACCCCCTGCGATCCGTGGATTCGTCACCGTCTCGGGATTGCCATAGCTGAAACTGTGCAGATTCAGCGGTGTGGTCAGCGCTTGGTTGAAGAACGGGATCCAATCCATACCCGCGATCAATGTGGCAACGTAGCCTGCGATTTGAAAGTTCGCGCCGCCATAGCTGAACGTGGTGCCCGGCACAGTTTGGACCGGCACCAACGCGATCTGCTGTGCACACTGCTGCAGCGTCATCGTGACCGTGATGTACAGACACGGGGCCTGCCCCAGATCTCTGCTCGTCAACCCCGAAGTGTGCGCCAGCAGCATGCGCATGGTGATTGCCTGTTTGTCCGCGGGCCAGGTAATCGGTGTACCGGCCTGCTCGATATAGCGTGCGACCGGTGCGTCGAGATCCAGCAGTCCCGCATCCACCAGGGTCAGGATGGCCACAGCGGCGGGTCCCTTGCTGGCAGAGGCCAGCAAAACCACGGTGTCACTGGAATAGCGTCCCCCGTATCGAGTGTGCAGCAGGCCGTGGCGGTCGTAGACGGAGAAGCCGTAACCATCCAGCGGGCCCCCGGCGCTCAATAGATACGCATCCAGCGTCTGGTCAACAGCCGTCCAGTCATGCGCTGGGGGAAGGAGTTCCGGGTCGGGTGAATTCGGCGCATCCGGTGCTTGCCGACCGCACGCAGCCAAGACGATCGCCATGAGCATGGCCGATAGAAATTTCATTTGGAGTTCGAGACGGGTTGAGACTTGGACGTCATTCAAGGCGCAAGAATCTCGCCACCCGTCGGGTCAGTCCGAAACCCCGGCGACGGCGATCCCGCATCCCGCTCTCCGCTCGGTGGGTTTCGGATACCCAGCGATGGCCCGCTGTGCATGCCGAGATACGCCCGCTACAGTGATCCGCCCTGTTCGCGTCAACTGAAATGCCGGAACTGCCCGAAGTCGAAACCGTCCGCCGCGGTCTGGAACCGTATCTGCTGCATCAGCGCATCACACAGGTCATCGTGCGTGAGCCGCGGATGCGCTGGCCGGTACCGCAGCAGCTGCCGGAACGGGTGCGCGGCCGGCGCGTCGAGCGTCTGGAACGGCGCGGCAAGTATCTGATCGTCACGCTGGATTCGGAGGATCGACTGATCCTGCATCTGGGCATGTCCGGACGCCTGTTCGTACTGGATCCGTCGATCCCGCTGAAGAAGCACGATCACATCGACCTGGTTCTCGACAACGGCAAGCTGATCCGCTTCAACGACCCACGCCGCTTTGGCGCGTTTCTGCTGTGGCCGGCCGGGGAGCCCGAACACCCGCTGTTGGCAGCGATGGGACCCGAGCCTTTCAGCGAGGCATTCGACGGCGAGTATCTGTATGCGCTGTCGCGCGGGCGCAGTGCGGCGGTGAAGAACTTCATCATGGATGGCCATGTGGTTGTCGGCGCCGGCAATATCTATGCAGCGGAGAGTCTGTTCCGTGCCGGCATTCGGCCCACAAAATCCGCCAGCCGCGTGACACGCCCGCAGTACGTGCTGCTGGCACAGAAGATCCGCGACGTGCTGGGCGAAGCGATCCAGCAGGGCGGCACCACCTTGCGCGACTTTGCCGGTGCCGACGGCGGCTCGGGTTACTTCCAGCAACAGTTGTTGGTCTACGGCCGCAGCGGTCAGCCGTGCCACGTCTGCGCCTCTCCGATCAAATGCGTCGTGATCGGACAGCGCTCGTCGTTCTACTGCCCGAAGTGCCAGCGCTGAGGCGAAACCTGCAATCCTTCAAGGTCGGCGCATTCAAGTCGTGAGGCGTTGCCGCAGATCCGCTGCCAGCCGATCGACATTGGCATTGACGCGTTGCTTGTAGCGCAGCACGGCGTCGCGATCGACCGGCCACTCGGTGTCTTCCGGATACGCGCGACCAAACACGTCCAGCAGCAGCGATCGGAATTTTCCGGACACGCCGCCATGCGCGCTGAGTTCGCGCTGCTCGCGATATGCGACCGTCTGTGCGCTGGTCAATGCGCATAGCAGCGGATGCAGGCGGGTAGAGTAGACGTTGCGGTATTTCTGGATGTGCTGGATCAAGCGATCCATCGACGCTTCACCCGCCAGTTCCGGCCCGATCACCAGGCGCTCGTCCAGCTCGGCCTGCGCCAGCGGAAACGCACGGATCAGCCAGTCGCCGAGATGCGAGACGTTGGTGCGGCCACGGCCGTAGATCAGCACATCCTCCTCGTAACGGGCATACCAGTGCTGGAGCACGTCCAGCAGCGCGTGCAGACGTTGCGGCGGCCAGGCATCGCGGTACTGCGTGCCGAACACGCCGATGGTGGGAAAGCGCGTCGCGATGTCGATCAGCTCGTCACTCAACAGGTCGCCGAACAGACTGTTGCCGATACCGAGCACCACCAGATCGCAATCCGCTGGCGGCGCCTGCAACGGCCGCAAGCTGCCCCAGCTGACGACCGCGTTGGCCGGCATCAGATCGTTCAACAGGTGATAGCCCAGGCGATCACCGAAGTTGGCGGCGTTGTGGAATGCCAGCACGTGCACGCGGCGCGGCGGCGCACCGGGCTCCGGCCGGGGCTCGAAGCGGAACAGCTGCTGTACCGCATCGACCTCCAGGGTCTGGCGCAGCGCATAACCGGCGGTCTCTGCCATGGCGATGAACTCCGCTGAGCTGTACTCATTGATCCATCCCAGCGCACGACGATCGAGGTGTCGGGTTCTTTCCGTCCCGCAGTAACTGCAGATCAACGGTTTTCCGGCCGCACAAAAAGTCCTCAGCAGCGTCTGCGGATCGTGGATGTATTCGAGCACGCCCATCATCGTGACCACATCCGCCTCGGCCAGCGCGGCGGCCGGCGGTGCTTCGCTGTTGAGATCGCACACCAGCGTGCATGCATCCCGGGCAACAACGTCGCTGGGCTGATAGCTGCAGGCCCATGGCAGATAGCGTTCGAGGTTCATCGCACCACAGCCGAAGTCGAGCACCCGCGCACCGGCGGGAATCAGGGCAGCCGCGCGCTCGGAACGCACGGCCCATGCCGGATCGAGTTGCTGTGCGTTCTGCCACCGCCCGATGTCGGTCAGTGCCTGCTCGACGACGACCGCCGTCGGTGAAGCCGAAGGTTCGGCCGCGATGTCCGTCGGAGGCGTGTAGTCCGCGACAAACCCACGCAGCGCAGCGGTGACGCGTCCAATAACCGCAGACCAGTCGCCGGCTTCGGACTCGGTCTGCCGGAACAGCCGCATGACCTCCGGGTACCACGGTGAGTCCTCGCGCGCCAGCAGCCAGCGCCAGTCGGTTTCGAGGAACGGCAGCAGCACCCAGCACGGCGTGTTCAGTGCCCCCGCCAGATGCGCGGTCGATGTGTCGACGCAGATCACCAGGTCCAGCTGCCGGATGATCGCCGCAGTGTCACCGAAGTCGCGGATGTCCTGGCCCAGGTCGAGCAGTCGCAACGTAGATGCCGCTGTCGCGTCGTCGTTTGCCACAGTTCCCGGCGCTGCGAACTGCAGACCGACGAACTCCGCGCTCTCGACAGTCGCCAGCGGCGCCAGCACCGACAGCGACGGCAGTGAGCGATTGCCGTCGTTGCGGTGTCCAGGATTGCCCTGCCAGACCAGACCGACGCGCGGTCGTCGCTGCGGAAGACGGTCGCGCCACTGCAGCATGCGATCGGCGCGCGCAGACAGGTACGGCAGCGTCGCCGGAATCGTATCGAGGCGGGTGCCGAATCTCAGCGGCAGACTCATCGGCAGAACCCAATAGTCATGTGCCGGAAAGTCGTGCGTGGTCTCCGCCGGGTACACGGTGTCGACCCCGTGGAGGGTTTCGAACAGCGGTACCAGCGCGCGTTTGCAGACCAGACCGATCGGGCCCGCGCCCTGCACCTTGAGCAGGGCAACGTAGCGGCAGAACTGAATTTCGTCGCCGTATCCCTGCTCGTACCAGACCAGCACCGACCGACCCTGCAGCGGCTCGCCCTGCCACTGCGGAAACGGCAGCTTCGGCACAAACACATTGCGCTCGGTGATCCCCGGCTCCAGGCGCGCTTCATACAGGGGCCAGGCCTCGGCATAGTGGCCCTGACGCAGCAGCAACAGGCCCAGACCCCAGCGGCTGTCGGCATGGTCGGGCTGCGCGGTCAGCGCGCGGCGATACAGGGCAGCGGCCTCGTCGTCGCATTGGCGCCGTGCCAGCACGCGCGCCAGATTGTTCAGGACATCGGCATGGTGCGGACTCAATGCGACTGCACGGCGCAACAGGACTTCGGCCTGATCGTTGCACTGCCGATCCAGCAGCAGCACGCTCAGATTGTTCATGCACTCCGCATTGTCCGGTTCGATGTCGAGCGAACGCCGATACATCGCTTCGGCTTCACTCGCGTTGCCCGCAGTACGCAACAGCGCACCCAGATTGTTCAGGGCGCGCGCGTGCCGGGGGTTCAGTGCCAGAGCCGCGCGAAACGCGGTCTCGGCCTCGTCGTGACGGCCGCGCTGATACAGCACCACACCCAGGTTGTAGTGCGCTTCGACGAAATCCGGCTTCTTCACCAGTGCGGTACGCCACATCAACTCGGCGTCATCCAGTGCGCCAAGTGCGAACGCGGTGGCCGCACCCAGATGCCAGGCGTTGTGCTCATCCGGTGCCTGCTGCAAGACCCGCTCGACCTGCTGCATGACCTCCGGATACTTGCCTTGCCGATACAGCTCCGCAGCATGCTGCAGGCGCTGGGCGCGCGTTGGCTGCACCGCCTGCGGTGCCTGCGGGCCAGGTGGATTTCCGGGTCGCTTCGCCATGAACATGCTCTGTGAATGCGCGCTGGAAGGATAGCCGGGTGCGTCACCACTGCACACGCCGGGCGTCCTGGCGCGGGCACCGGCCATCGCGGATCCCGGTCGATCGCGACACGCACATCCGGCGGCTGGCCGCTGAGGCGGCAATGCCGCTATCGTGGCCGCATGATGAGCACAAAGATTGATCGCTGGCTGACCTGGGTCTCCCTGCTGCATGTGGCGATCGGCCTTGCCTTGCCGCTGATGCTGATGCGCACGACGTGGCTGGATGCATGGCTGCCGCTGGCCAATGCCGATATGCGTCTGGCACTCGCACTCTTCGGACCCACCGTGGCGAGCTGGGGCGCGCTGATGTTTTTCCTGGTGCAGTTCGGTCTGCGTCAGAACCAGCGCTGGGCCGCGGATGCGCTGATCGTCGGCGTGCTGGTGTGGGCTCCGCTGGACGCGGCCCTGTGCTGGCAGCACGGCTGGGGCGCCGCCGTTGTTCTGGACGCTGCCGCGCTACTGTCGATCGTGGTCCCGGCCGGGATTCGTCGCTTCAGCATGCCCGCGTTGTGAGCCTCTGCCGCATCGTACATACTGCTTGGTATGTAATAACGAGGGGGAGTTCCTGATGACCGATCTACTGGCCCAGCCGTTTGCGCTGCCGTGCGGGGCGACGCTGCCCAACCGCCTGTGCAAGGCCGCGATGACTGAAGGCCTGGCCGATTCCTGGCTGCGCGCAACGCCGGAACTGGCGACCTTGTACCGGCGCTGGAGCGAAGGCGGCGCCGGACTGCTGCTGACCGGCAACGTGCAGATCGACCGCAACGTGCTGGAACGTCCCGGCAATGTCGCGATTGACCGCAATGACGGACTCAAGCAGCTGAAAGCCTGGGCCAAGGCGGGCACCGTCGCCGGCAATCATCTGTGGATGCAGATCTCGCATGCGGGGCGACAGTCGCCGCGCTACATTACGAATCACACCCTGGCGCCATCGTCGGTACGGCTGCCGCTGCTGGGCAACTACGCGACGCCGCGCGAACTGCGCGAGGACGAGATTCTCGACTTCATCCAGCGCTTCGCTCACGCCGCCACGACCGCACGCGAAGCCGGCTTCACCGGCGTGCAGATTCATTCGGCGCACGGCTACCTGCTCAGTTCGTTCCTGTCGCCGGTGACCAACCTGCGCCGCGACGCCTGGGGCGGCAGTGTGCAGAACCGCGCGCGCTTCCTGATCGAAGCGCTGCGTGCCACGCGCAAGGCGGTCGGAGCGGACTTCCCGATCGGCATCAAGCTGAACTCCGACGACTTCCGCAAAGGCGGATTCTCCAATGAGGACTGCCTGCAGGTGGTGCAGCTGCTGAACGCCGAAGGCGTCGATCTGCTGGAAATCTCCGGCGGTACCTACGAACAACCCAAGCTGCTCGGCTTCGAGGGCCGCGGCTCGTCGGCCGAGCCGCAGCGCCAGACCACGCGCAAGCGCGAAGCCTACTTCCTCGATTACGCCGAAAAGATTCGCAAGATCGCAAAAATGCCGCTGATGGTCACCGGCGGCTTCCGCACTCGCGAGGGCATGGAAGAAGCCCTTCGCGACAATGCCTGCGACGTCATCGGCCTGGGCCGACCGTTCTGCACGCAGACGGATTTCGCCAAGCGCCTGCTGGCACACGAGATCGATGAAGCGCCGCGCTTCGAAAAGACCGTCAAGCTGGGTCAGAGCCGCTGGCTGTCCGGCGCGTCACCGATCTTCTTCATCAAGATCATGAACCTGCTCGGCCAGCAGGGCTGGTATTACCAACAGATCATGCGCCTCGGCCACGGCCTGGCGCCGGACGAAAGCCGCGGCACCCTGAAAGCCCTGGTGCTGTATTTCTGGGACGAGCTGACCACCGCTGCGCGCATGCGCAAGGCCCGGCGCCAGCTCGATGCCGGCGTCGCGCCCCCCAACGGGTAAGCCAGTGAACTAGTCGATTGCGGCGCAGGCACCCGGGGTAGGTCACCCGGGTGCCTGCCGGCTGCCATTGCGCGTTTCGCCTGGTCAGCGGCGCCGCCGCGCTCCGCAATGCGAGGGCTAGTTCAGCACCCGCGGTATGGCCAGCCGGAACGGTTCGATCTGCGCGTCGAAGCGCACACCGCTGTCCTTCAACACCATATTGAATTCGCCGTGCATGGTGCCGACCGGCGTCGAAAGCGGGCAGCCGCTGGTGTACTCGAAGTCATCGCCCGGCTCGAGCACCGGCTGATAGCCGACGACACCGGGACCGCGCACTTCTTCGACCTGCCCTTCGCCGTTGGTGATGACCCAATGCCGCGACAGCAGCTGCACGGTGTCGTCACTCTGATTGCGAATGGTGATGTGATACGCAAACAGAAACCGCTGGGCCGCCGGATCGGACTGCGCGGCGACGTACTGCGGGTGGACGATGATGCGGATGCCGCGTGTGACCGTGTCGGACATGAGGACTTAGGCCGTGTCAGAACATGCCGGTCGCAAGCTGCGCGGCCTCGGACATCATCGACTGATTCCACGGCGGATCGAACACCAGCTCGACATCGGCTTCGGAAATCGTCGGCAACGCCAGAACCTTGCTCTTGACGTCCTCGACCAGGATGTCGCCCATGCCGCAGCCCGGCGCGGTCAGGGTCATGGTGACGCTGGCCTTGCGACCGCCGTCGGCCAGCGCCTCAACCTTGCACTCGTAGATCAAGCCGAGCTCGACGATGTCGACCGGTATCTCAGGGTCGTAGCAGGTCCGCAGCTGATCCCACACGGCCTTTTCCAGGGTGGCGTCATCCGCATCGGCAGGGATGTCCGGACCCTTGACCACCTCTTTGCCGATAGCATCGGCGTCACGGCCGTCGATGCGAAACAGGTGGCCTTCGACCTGCACGGTAAAACTGCCGCCCAGCGCCTGCGTGATCGCCGCCTGCGCGCCTTCCGGCAGCTCGACTTTGGTGCCCTGCGGGATCAGGATGCCGATGACATCCCGGCTCAGGGTGACGGGTTCGTAGGTCGCACTCATGGGATCGATCTTGAGAAGATGCGACGGTTTCGGTTTCCGGCGCATCTTGAGGCTAAGACCCAAAGTTTAAACATCCGGGGTCCGCGCCGCATCAAATCGCTTGCAGTGCCGCTGAGGAGGCGACGCTGCGGCGTCGTCTTTGCAGTGCTGCAAGGGGGAGTCCGGGCATGCGCATCACTCATTTTTCCCAATCGAATCCACCGGCTATCGCCGCAGCGGCGCTGATTCTGGTGCTGTTCGGTCTGCTGTCGATGGCCAAACTGCCAATCCAGTTACTGCCGGACACCAAGCGTCCGCAGCTGTGGGTCAACGTCGGCTGGCGCGAAGCCGCGCCGTCGGAAATCGAGGAAGCACTGATCGAGCCGGTCGAGGACGCCATGCGCGGACTGCCCGGCCTGGTCGAAATGCGCTCGCAGTCGCGCCGTGGCGGCGGTGGCGTGGGGCTGACCTTCGAGGTCGGCACCGATCTGACGCGGGTGATGCTGGACGTTGTTTCGCGGCTCAACACGCTGCCAACCCTGCCGCCGGACGCCGACGAACCACAGGTGTTTTCCGGCGACAACTGGCAGGGCAGCAATGCCGGTTCGCTGCTGGTCCGGCCGCTGCCGGGCAACACCACAGCAGATCTGGCGGCGCGCTACCAGAAGCTGATGGAAGAGGTGGTGGAGCCGCGGCTGTCACGCGTGCCGGGTGTCTCGCGCGTGAACCTCGAAGGCGGCCGCCCGCGCGAAGTGCAGATCCGTTTCGATGCCTACCGCCTGGCCGCGCTGGGCCTTACGCCGCAGCAGCTGGCGCAGACGGTGATCTCGGCGCGCGACGCCTCGGCCGGTTTCGTCAACGTCGGCCGCCGCCAGTTCACCGTGCGTCTGGCCGGCAAGGAGGCCGTTGCACAGCTGGGCGATCTGATCGTGGGCTGGAGCAATGAGCGTCCGCTGTACCTGCGTGAAGTCGCGGACATTGGCGTCGCGTTCCAGGATGCGCAGTGGTTTTCGTTCCGCAACGGCGTACCGGGCTATTACATCACGCTGCAACGCGCCAACGATTCCAACACCGTGAGCCTGATCGAAGGCGTCAAGCAGGCCTTGGCCGAACTCAACGCCGGACCGCTGGCCAAGGAGCAGCTGTTCGCCGAGCTGTCGTGGGACGCCAGCGTCTACGTCAAGCGTGCGATCAGTTTTGTGCAGGAGAGCCTGGTTATCGGCGTTTTCCTGGCGGTGATCGGTCTGTGGTACTTCCTGCGCGGACCCCGCGCGCTGCTGGTGCTGGGCCTGTCGATTCCGCTGTCACTGTGTTTTGCGGTGATCACCCTGCAGGCGCTGGGGCGCACCTTGAACGTGATCTCGCTGGCCGGGCTGGCGTTCTCCACCGGCATCGTCATCGACGCCGCGCTGATCGTGCAGGGCAACATCATCCGTTATGTGCAGGAGGGCAAGGACGCGCTGCGCGCGACCCTCGACGGCACACAGGAAGTGATGCCCGCATTAGTGGCGTCGATGCTGACCAGCATCGCGATCTTTCTGCCGGTGCTGTTCATGGAAGGCATCGAGGGTCAGCTGTTCAAGGATCTGGCGATCACGATGTCGGTGTCCTACGCCGCGTCGCTGCTGGTGGCGATGACGGTGATTCCGGCGGCCAATCGCTGGGCCCTGGCGCGGGCCATTCCGGACGATCCACATCAGACCTGGTGGACTGGGATGAGCAACGCGGCGATGCGCATGACGCGTCAGCCGGTCATGCGCTGGGCGCTGATCGCGGTGCTGGTACCCGGCGCCTGCGTGCTGACCTGGGCGATGGCACCCAAGGTCGACTATCTGCCGGTGGCGCAGACCGATCTGATCTGGAACAGCTTCCGGCTGCCGCCGGGCGGCAATCTGGAAACCGTGCGCGACGAGTTCGCGCCGAAGATGATTGAACGTCTGCGGCCCTATCTGGACGGCAGCAAGCAGCCCGCGGTGAAGTACTACAACCTGTCGTCGTGGGCCGGCCAGGAGGGTGTTGCGGTGATCTATCCGCAGGACCCTCGGGAAATGGACGCGATGGTCGACGTGCTGCGCAACGAGATCATGGTCGGCTTTCCCGACACCCGCATCTACGTGCAGCGCGGGTCGCTGCTCAGCGTCGAAGGCGAAAACCAGCGCGAGGTTCAGCTGAATTTTCAGGGACCGGATCTGGACAGCCTGATGAAGACCGCACAGGTTGCGATCGAAGGGGTTGAGTCCGCGATTCCCGGGACCTATCCACAAGCATTCCCCTCGCTGGAGTTGAATCAGCCGGAGATGCGGCTGCAGCCGGATGAATGGCGTATCTCGCGCGCGGGGCTCGACCGCGGTGCGCTGGCCACAGCACTGCGCGCCTATACCGGAGGTCTCTGGGCCGGTGAATACTTCGACGGCAATGAACGTCTCGACATCATTCTGAAGGGCAATGACTGGCACTCGCCGGAGGAGCTGGC
>JBFFJL010000050.1:0-14266 GCA_041555955.1 Nevskiaceae bacterium | reverse complement strand
GCCGAAGATCTCGCCGCGCGAACAGCTCAGCAGCTGCTCGCGGCCGTACACAGCGCCGGGCAGCGGCGTCTCGTTCAGGCTCGGTATCGCGCTCATCGCATTCTCCAGGGCGCGCCAGCATGCAGATGCAGTGCGGCCGCGATCTTGATGTAGGTCAAGTGCGCCGGCCGCCGTCGAGGCGAGGATGACTATCGACCCGCCGCATCCCCCGAATCGCCGATGAGCATGAACCCGCGCTTCCTGACCCATGTCGTCGAAAACCAACCGGCATCTCTTGCCGACTACGACGCCTACGCGACCGACCGCGCGCTGCAGGAGGCGGTACGGCGCGAAGGTGGCGCCTGGGGTGAGGAACGGCTGAAGCGCATGGGTCGGCTCGCCGGCGGTGAGTTGATGCAGCTGGGCGCCGAGGCCAATCTGTACAAGCCGGCCCTCAGGTTGTTCGACCGCCACGGCCATCGGCTCGACGAAGTGGAATTCCACCCGGCGTACCACTGCCTGATGGAGACCGGGATCGCCAATGATCTGCACGCGCTGTCGTGGCGCGAGCCGCGCGCCGGCGCGCAGGTCCTGCGGTTGACGCTGTACTACCTTTATGCGCAGGCCGAACAGGGCACCGACTGCCCGCTGACAATGACGCACGCCTGCGTGCCGACACTGCGGGCACAGCCGGACGCGGCCCGAGAGTGGCTGCCCCGCGTGCTGTCGCTACGCTACGACCCACGGCCGCTTCCCGCCGCGCAGAAGCTCGGCGTCACCGTCGGCATGGGCATGACCGAGAAACAGGGCGGCTCGGATGTGCGCAGCAACAGCACACGTGCGCACGCCATCGGCGCGCGAGGACCGGGTCAGGCCTATGAGCTGGTCGGCCACAAGTGGTTCTTGTCGGCGCCGATGTGCGACGCCTTCCTCACGCTGGCACAGGCCGATGGCGGTCTGTCGTGCTTCCTAATGCCGCGCTTCCGGCCCGACGGCACGCGCAACGCGCTGCGCATCCAGCGCCTAAAGGACAAGCTCGGCAATTGCAGCAACGCGACCTGCGAGGCCGAGTTCGCCGGCGCCCACGCGGTGATGATCGGCGAGGAAGGCCGCGGCATTGCGACGATCCTGGAGATGGTCGCGCTCACGCGGCTCGACTGCATCGTCGGCTCAGCGGCGATCATGCGCCAGGCGCTGGTACAAGCGATCCACCATGCCCGCCATCGCAAGGCCTTCGGCAAGCGGCTGGTCGACCAGCCGCTGATGCAGAACGTCCTCGCCGACATCGCGCTGGAGTCCGAGGCGGCGCTGGCACTGCTGCTGCGCATCGGCCGCGCGGTCGACGATTCGGCAAGCAACCCGGCCGCTGCGGCGTTTGCACGCATCGCCACCCCCGTCGGAAAGTATTGGATCTGCCGGCGCGCGCCGGCCGTGGTGAACGAAGCGCAGGAGTGCCTCGGCGGCGCCGGCTACGTCGAAGAATCTATCTTGCCGCGGCTGTACCGCGAGGCGCCGGTCAATTCGTTGTGGGAAGGCTGCGGCAACATCCAGTGCCTCGACGTGCTGCGTGCGCTGACGAAGGAGCCCGACGCGCGCGACGCGCTGTTCGCCGAACTCGACGCCGCACGCGGCGGCCATCCAGCGCTGGACCGCGCGGTCACCGATATCAAGCGCGAACTGGATAATCGCGACGGCATCGAACTGCGCCTGAGAACGATCGTCGAGCAGATTGCGTTGGCGCTGCAGGCGTCGATCCTGTTGCGCGCCGGACCTGCGGACGTCGCCGAGGCGTTCTGCGCCTCGCGCCTCGACGGTCGCCACGGTCTGGCGCTGGGCACTCTGCCAGCGCAGGTCCCACACGCAAGACTGATCGATCGTGCCTGGCCCCGGACTTGAGTCCCCACATCATGGACGCACCGACATCGCTGAGCACTGCAGCACTGCCCTCCCAGGACGCAGCGCATGACGCCGGGATCAAGCCGCGCAGCGAGATTGAAGCCCTTCGCGCAAACTTCCACGAGCATATCGAAGCGCGGATCCACGACGTCGGCACGATCTCCAATCTCGTGCTGACACTCAGGCAGGTGCTGCACCTTGCCGATTCGTCTGAGGTCTCGCCCCGTATCGTTGCACGCGTTCGCGCCATCGCCGCAGAGCAGTTGCGCCGCTTTGAACATGGCGCCTGTGGCTGCGATCGATGCCTTTCCGCCAGCACGCAGACGTTGCCGTCGGCCATCCGCGTACTTTGAACGGCAAGGTTGAGGTCTCCCACCCAGGTTCTACATCCACACCTTGCAATTAGTCATGAACAGACCCATCACGCCGGAGTTGCAGCAGCTGTTTCGCAGCGCGCCTTTCGTAGCCGACCTCGGCATGGCACTCGACCGGCTCGCCGATGGCGAGTGCGACACTTCGTTGCTCATCGCGCCCCGTCATCTGCAGCAGTTCGGATCGGTCCACGCCGGTGTGCTGGCAACGATGGCCGACCATACTGCGGGCGCTGCTGCCAGCACGCTGCTGTTGCCGGGCCACCGGGCGATGACGCTCGAGTTCAAGATCAACTTGCTGCGTCCGGCGTGCGGCGAGCGACTGGTCTGTACCGCCAGAGCGCTCAAGCCCGGGCGCCAGTTCGTGGTGCTGGAGTCGGAGGTCTGGTGCGAGCACGGCGAACAGCGCCCGCTGATCGCCAAGGCGATGGTCACCGTCGCAGTGCTCGCCCCGCCTCCACCATCGCCGAAGTAGACGCGAACGTCCGTCGTCTTCGGGCTTTCAGCACCTCCGGTGCAGGCAACGATCGAGGATTTCCTGCTTCATGCCTGGCGAGAGGTCACTGAAGTACGCCGAGTAGCCCGAGACGCGCACCAATAGCCACGGATGCGCGTCGGGATTGGCGATGGCTTCGCGCAGCACTTGTGGATCGAGGATGTTGGTCTGCATCTGCATGCCACCGCGCGCGAAGTAACCGCGCACCAGTCCGCCCAGCGTGTTCCCGGCATCGGCGCCGTCGAATGAACCCGCGTCGAGCGTCAGATTCACGTTGATGCCGTTGCCCGCGCAGCGCCCCGGCGAGGTCGACGCGACCGAGTTGAGCGCGGCGGTCGGACCGCGACGGTCCTGGCCGTTGGCCGGCGTCAGACCGTTGGCCAGCGGCCGTCCGGCGCGGCGTCCCGACGGCAATGCTCCAGTGGTTTCACCGAAGGCGGCATGACAGGTCACTGAGTAGAAACCGGCGACATACGCGCCGCCGCGCGTGCTGTGGTGGCGCGCCAGAGAATCGGCGAACACCCGCATCACGCTGGCCGCGATTTCGTCGACGCGCGGATCGTCGTTGCCGTACTTGGGTGCGGTCAGCAGGTCGCCGCGCAGATCGTCGTGGCCCCGGAAATCCGCGGCCAGCGCACGTTGCAGCGTGGCCATGTCGCTGCGGCCCTGCCGGAACACCACCGCGTCGATCGCGGCGAGACTGTCGGCGACGTCGGCGACGCCGACGCCCTGCACGCCGCTGGCGTTATAACGCGCACCACCTGCAGTGGAGTCGGCGCCCGACTCCAGGCAGCCGCGCAACAGCATCGACGACAGCGGCGTCGGATGATGGCGCGCGTTCGCGCGCTCGATTGCCTGCAGGTCGGCGATCAGCTCGTCGACCAGCCGATCCAGTTCCTCGCGGAACGCATCGAACACGTCTTCGGCACTCCCCAGCCGCCGCGCCGGCCGGCGCAGCGCCCGCTCCAGCGGCAGTGCGAGGTTGAGCAGCGCGGCGTCGGTGGAGCCGAAGGTCGCGCCGGCGGCGACCGGCTCGATGCAGCCGACCGGCGAGTAGTCGCGCGCATCGGCAAGGTCCATGCCGCGCGACACTAGCATCGGGATCACGACCTCGTCGTTCATCATTGACGGCGCACCCGCGCGCATCGCCGCGACACGCGCGACATAGGCGGGCGGACTGCCCTCGTGGATACGCGCGTGGTAGTTCGGCTGGCGCATCTGCAGCTCCTGCATCGCGTCCAGAAACAGCCAGGTCATCGCGTTGGTGGCGTCGTTGCCCTCCCTGTCGACACCTCCAACGACGACCACCTGGCCGTTGAAGATGCCGCCGTGATAGCGCGTCACACGGCGCGAGAACACCGGCACGATCTCGCTCATCTTGACCGTGAAGCAGCCGACCAGCTCGCGCGCCCGCGTCTCGTCGCAGCATCCGGAAGCAAGATCTGCCGCGTAGTACGGATACAGAAGCTGATCGAGGCGGCCCGGCGAGATCGCGTTGTCGAGGCTTTCCAGGTTCAAGGCGACCTGCGCGAACAGCAGCGACTGGAACGCCTCGCGCAGCGTCGTCGCCGGTTGAGCGGGCACGCGACGGCAGACCCGGGCGATCTCCTCCAACTCTGCGCGTCTTGTCGCGTCGGACGTGCGGCGCGCCTCGTCGAGTGCGGCGCCCGCGTGGGCGGCAGCGAGCCGTTCCAGCGCGTCGCAGGCGATTCCGACGGCGGCGTAGAACTCGCGCCGTGCCGCGTCCGGCGCGGCGGTTGCACGTTCGCGCGCCTGTGCCGCGATGCCGGACGTGCCGAGCCGCAGCAAGGTTTCATAGTCCGGCACAAAGTGCGAGATGCCGCCCGCTTCGTTGACCACGTAGCGGCGGCCGCGCAGCTGGTCGACGACGAAGCGCGCGGCCTGCAGCGGCGGGAAGGCGCGCGCAGCGAGAAAGCGCGTGGACCAGAAGGGCAGGATCTCCAGCAGAAGCTCGGCACGCCCGCGCAGCGTGATCTGCAGCGGATTGACCGCGCGCGACGGCAGGCGCAGCAAGTCCTCGGCCAGAGACACGTGCGACAGTTCCGGCATCACCGAACCGCCGACGCGATGCGAACTGAACGCGCCGACCAGCAGCTCGTCGTCGTATACGATGGCGCTGCGTTCTGTGAGAATCCGGTGCAGCGCTTCAGCCTTCTGCATGATCATCGGCTTGTCCGCGTTGCCGTGGTCGCGGAAATAGCGCGTGACCGCGCGGGCGCGCTCCAGGCACACGGCGGGCTGCGCCGTCTGCACTGCGGCGCGCAGACGCATCACGCGTTCGCCGAACCGCGATGAGTACGCGGCCGGCCGGGCCTCGGCACATTCGACCTCGATGCCGGCGACGCGCAACAGGCTGGCGGCGCGGTCGAGTGCCGCCTGCGCCTGAGCCGGCAGGATTCCCAGACTCGGTTGCCCGCCGCCAATGCGCGCGATCTTGTCCTCGCCGGTCCGGTGATAGCGCAACAGAGTGATCGACGGCCGGTCGAGATCGCGCAGCAGACCGGCGATGCCGCGCAGGGTGTCGTCGTCGTCATTGCAGCCGGGCACCACCGCCATGCGGAATTGCACGTGGGCGCCCGCGCTCACCAGGCGTCGGGCGTTATCGAGGATGCGGCGCGCCGACGCGCCGGTCAGCTCGCGGTGGCGCGCGTCGCCCCAGGCCTTGAGGTCGAAGTAGATCCGGTCGACGTGCGGCAGCGCGCCTTCGAAGGCCCGCCACGGCACCGCGCCGCAGGTCTCGACCAAGGTGTGCAGGCCGGCAGCCCTGCAGCGCGCGAGGAACTCTGCGGCGGCATGTTCCTGCATCAGCGGCTCGCCGCCCGACAGCGTGACGCCGCCGCCGGAGGACTCGCAGTAGTCGCGGTCGCGCTCCACCTGTTCGAGTAGCTCGTCCGGACGGACCTCCTCGCCGATCAGGCGCAGCGCCTCGTGCGGGCACACTTTCGCGCAGGCGCCGCACGCGTCGCACTTTTCGCGATCGACCTGCACCGATGCCGCCGACACCGTGATTGCGCTTCGGTCGCAGGCGTCGACGCAACGACCGCACCCGGTGCAGCGGTCTGCGTAGATCGCCAGCTCCGCCTGCGGCAGCTGTGACTCCGGGTTGTGGCACCAGCGGCAACGCAGAGGACAACCCTTCAGGAACACAACCGAGCGTATACCGGGGCCGTCGTGCACACAGAAGCGCTGCACGTCGAACACGCGCAGACGTCCGCTCCGCGCGCCCCGGCTACTGCGCGATTCAGTCGGCGCGGGCTCGAAGCGGTTCAACGGGACCGCTTCGGCTCAGCCACCGCTTCTCCGTACGGCAGGATTACGCGCAAGGCATCGTTGCGGAACACCGCGAGCGGCCTGCTGCGATCCATGCCCAGCGCCTGCACTGTGCGCGCGGCCGGGCCATCGCCGGTGATCTTCAGCACGACCGACCCGGCGCCGCCGAACCGCAAGCGGCCGTGCGTCGGGATCACGGTGTGTATGAGCTTGCCCTTGAGGATGGAGAACGTCGTCACCGTGAACGCGTCGACACCGACGCCGTGGCCGCTACGATGGTCGAACGTCAGTTCGCCATCCAGCTCGATGTGAACCGACTCGCGCGCGAAGTGCGTGGGAATCGGCTTCACGTATTTGGGGTAGCCCCAGAACTCGACGCCGGCGGCGCGCGCCAGCGGCGTGGTCACCGGCAGGTTGACGACGTAGAAGCCGGCATCGGGTTCCCGCTCCGGATGGCGCAGCAGCCGCCACAGCGACGGCGACGTCTGGCGGCGCCGCACCAGGATCACCAGTCCGATCTCGTTGTAAGCGCCGGCGCTGGTGTCGCGGTATTCGAATGCGACGAAGCCGGCGATCGCCTTGCCGAAGACCGGCATCGGTTCCAGCCGCCCGTCCGGCATCAGCGCCGCCGCGTCCGCGAGCGGCACGCGCCAGAACGCAAACACCTGGCTGGCGTCCTCGTACAGGATCGGCATGTCGCAGCGCCCGGCCGAGCAGTGCGCCTCGACCTGCGGCGTTGCCGCGAGAAATGGATGCGAGTAGCGGTTCGCCGACTTGCGTGCGCCTTCAGCGTTCATGGCCGTGCCTCGTTGAGCAGGATGGGGTTCATCAGGCAGGCGCCGCCCTTGATCGCCAGCGCTTCGTTGCAACCGTCCTCGATCAGCGCGGCGCGCGCATCGCGCAGCAGCTTCTCCAGCGGAAACTCGCGCGCCAACCCGGCGCCGCCGAAGATCTGCAGCGCCTCGCTGGCGACTTCGAACGCGGTCTGCGTCGACGTGATCTTGCTGGCGATGGAGCCCTGCAGCGCGGGACGGCCCGCGTGCAGCGCGTTGTAGCGCATCGCACTGCGATTGAGCGCGCGCGCCGCCTCGATCTTGCGAAACATGTGGAACAGGCGTAGCGGACGTTCTGATGGCGGATCAGCGGCGCGCCGCCCTGGCGGCGCTCGTGCACGTAGGCGAACGCATGCTCGTAGGCCGCCCGCGCGACGCCGACAAACGCCGCGCCCATGCCGGCGTTGGCGTGCGCGAGCGTCAGGTACACGGCGCGCGCATAGTCGTCCGGCCCGGCAACCAGGCAATCGCGCGCGACCCGGACGTCGTCGAAGTAGATCTCGCCCTGCGGCAGCGCACGCTGGCCGAGCTTGTCGAGCGGCTTGCCGCGCGACACGCCCGGCGCATCGAGCGGCACCATCAGCACGCAGCCGCCACGGACGGCGCCGCCTTCCTCGTATCCGCAGAACAGGATGCAATGTGTCGCCACCGGGCCGTTGGACACCCACGCCGATTTCTGGCCGCGGATCACCAGCTCGCCGCCGTCGGCGGCGGCGACGCAGTTGGGCCGGCGTGACACCCCACCCGCCGCAGAGAGCGCGCCGTCGTAGTCGAGCATGTCGGTGCCGTGGTCCGGCTCGGTGATGCCCCACGCACCGAGCCCCTTGCCGCGCCAGCGCTGCGCGAACTCCGGTCGGTTCAGCAGCAGCGCAACCACCGACGGCAGCATGCCGGCACCGAACGACACCGCCAGGCCCGCGTCCCCCCAACCCAACTCTTCGAACAGGATGCTCTGCAGCTCCGCCCCTTCTTCGGGCGGCAGTTCGTGCAGCGTCAGCGCGTCGATGCCGAAGGCGGCGAACTGCTGCAGCACCGTCCAGTACGGCGAGCCGGCGGCAATGACGGCATCCGGCGCCAGGCGGTCGAGCTGCGCCGCCGCCGGCCGCATCACACCGTGGGCGAAGCGGTGCGCGACGTCCGCCAGCGCAGTCTGCGCGTGCGACAGCGGTCCTTCGAGACCGCGCGCCGGAAGATCGACGCGCAGTGCCGCACCCGGTATGACTGCATCATCCATGTCCCGACCTCCTGGACGCAGCTTTCGTCCGGACGAACCTACGCACGCGCGCGGTCCAGGATCTTGATGTATGTCAAATCGGCGCCGCGCCGAACACCTGCGGCCACAACGCGTCTACCTTGCGCACCACGTCCTCGCGCATCACGATCGGCTGGCCCCAGGCGCGCGTCACCTCCGGCGCCGCCTTGCGCGTGGCGTCGAAGCCGAGCTTGCCGCCCAGGTTCGGCTCGGGACTGGCGAAGTCCAGGTAGTCGATCGGCGTGCGGTCGAGAATCAGCGTGTCGCGCGCCGGGTCCATGCGCGTCGACAGCGCCCACATGACGTCCTTCCAGTCGCGCACGTTCACGTCGTCGTCGGTGACGATCACGAACTTGGTGTAGGTGAACTGGCGCAAGTAGGACCAGATGCCGAGCATCACGCGCCGGGCATGCCCCGGGTAGCGTTTGCGGATCGACACGCAGGCGATGCGGTACGAGCAGGCTTCCGGCGGCAGATAGAAGTCGACAATCTCTGGAAACTGCTTCTGCAGCAGCGGCACGAACACCTCGTTGAGCGCCGCGGCCATCACTGACGGCTCGTCGTACGGCGAGCGGCCCATGTAGGTGCTGTGGTAGATCGGCGCGTCGCGATGCGTGATGCATTCGATCGTGAACACCGGGAACATGCCCTGCGCGTTGTAGTGCCCGGTGTGATCGCCGAACGGACCCTCCAGCGCCTCTTCGCCCGGCTCGATGTAGCCCTCCAGCACGATCTCGGCGCTCGCCGGCACCTGCAGGTTGTGGGTCAGGCAGCGCGCGACCTCGCTGCGCGCGCCGCGCAGCAGGCCGGCGAACTGGTATTCGGAAATCGTGTCCGGCACCGGAGTAACGGCGGCCAGCGTCGTCGCCGGATCGGCGCCGATCGCCACCGCGACCGGGAAACGCTCGCCGGGATGCGCCTCGCACCAGTCCTGGAAATCGATCGCGCCGCCGCGGTGCGACAGCCAGCGCATGATCACCTTGTTCTTCGCGATCACCTGCTGGCGGTAGATGCCGATGTTCTGCCGCTCCTTGTACGGCCCGCGCGTAACGACGAGACCGAAGCTGATCAGTGGGCCGGCGTCTCCGGGCCAGCAGGTCTGGATCGGAAAGCGGCTCACGTCGACCTCGGCTCCGCGCAACACGTTCTGCTGGCACAGCGCATGATCGACGGCGCGCGGCGAGGTGTGCAGCGCGTGCCGCAGCTGCGGAAAGCGCTCGATCGCCTCGCCGAGGTCGCGCGGCCACTGCGGTTCCTTGAGGAAAGCCAGCAGCCGGCCGAGCTCGCGCAGTTCGTCCAGCGATTCGCGGCCCATGCCCAGCGCCACGCGCCGCGTCGTGCCGAACAGATTGCCCAGCATCGGCATCGTGCCGCCGACCGGATGTTCGAACAGCAGCGCCGGGCCGCCGGACTTGAGCGTTCGCTGACAGATTTCGGTGACTTCAAGATTCGGATCGATCGGTGGCGCGACCCGCTTGAGTTCGCCTTGCAGTTCGAGCAGCTGCAGGAACTCGCGCAGGCTGCGCAGCGGTGCGACACGCATCGTGCTTCTCGCGACGTCGGAGGGAAAAAGCGGGAATCCGGGGCCCGGAGAGTTGGCGCGCTACTCCGGCGGAGGAGAATGAGTGCCCGGGATTCCCTGGACGCAGATACTAAAACCGGTACAGCAGGTACATCTTGACCTACGTCAAACGGCGACAGATCCGCCGCTGTTAAGATCCGCGCCCTCCTCCTGCCGCGGTACGTGAGCGCGATCCATGCAGCCAGCCCCGCAGCCGGGCCAAATTGAACTGGTCTGCCCGGCCGGCAATCTGCCGTCGCTGCAGGCGGCGGTCGACAATGGCGCCGATGCGGTCTACTTCGGCTTTGCCGACGACACCAACGCCCGGCATTTTCCCGGGCTCAACTTCAACCCAGACACCGCCGCGCGCGGCGTCGCCTACGCGCACGCGCGCGGACGCAAAGCGTTTCTGGCGATCAACACCTATCCACGGCCGCGCATCTGGCCGCGCTGGCGCGAGGCGGTCGATCGCGGCGCCGAACTGGGCGTCGACGCGCTGATCGTCGCCGACTTCGGCCTGATGGAATACGCACGCGAACGTCATCCCCAACTGGCCCTGCACCTGTCGGTGCAAGGCTCGGCGACCAATCAGCAGGCGCTGCGTTTCTACACGGAGCGCTTCGGCATCCGCCGCGCGGTGATTCCGCGCGTGCTGTCGGCGACGCAGGTGGGTCGCCTGGCCGCACAAAGCCCGGTGCCGCTGGAAGTGTTCGGCTTCGGCAGCCTGTGCATCATGGCCGAGGGGCGCTGTCATCTGTCCTCGTATCTGACCGGCGATTCGCCCAACATGAGCGGCGTGTGCTCGCCGGCCTGGGCGGTGCGCTGGGAGCAGAACGGCGCCGCGCTCGAGGCGCGACTGAACGGCGTGCTGATCGATCGCTATGGGACCACCGACCGCGCCAGTTACCCGACTTTGTGCAAGGGGCGCTTCGAAGTGGATGGTCACGTCTTCCACGCGCTGGAGGAGCCAACCAGCCTCAACACCCTGCAGATCCTGCCGCAGCTCGCCCAGGCCGGCGTGCGCGCGATCAAGATCGAGGGCCGCCAGCGCAGCCCGGCCTACGTCGCCCAGGTCGCGCGGGTCTGGCGCCAGGCGCTAGACCTGCTCGCGCGCAGCCCGCAGGGCTACGCCGCACGCAGCGACTGGATGCGGGCGCTGGCGGCCCTATCCGAAGGCTCGCAGACGACGCTGGGCGCGTACCACCGGCCCTGGCAGTAAGACATGAAGATCTCTCTCGGACCCCTGCTCTATTACTGGCCGCGTGCCGCGGTGTTCGACTTCTACGAGCGCGCGGCGGTGTCGGCGGCCGACATCGTCTACCTCGGCGAGACAGTCTGTTCCAAACGGCGCGAGCTGGGCCCCGAAGACTGGCTGGCCATCGCTCGCACGCTCGCGCGGGCCGGCAAGGAGGTCGTGCTGTCGACGCTGGTGCTGATCGAGGCCGAGTCCGAGCTGGGCGTGCTGCGGCGCTGCTGCGACCAGGACGAGTTCATGGTCGAGGCCAACGATGTCGGTGCGATCCAGCTGCTGGCGCAGCGCGGACGGCCGTTCGTCGCCGGCCCCGCCATCAACAACTACAACGCACGCAGCCTTGCGCTGCTGCAGCGCAGCGGCCTGCGCCGCTGGGTGATGCCGGTGGAGCTGCCCGGCGACGTGCTGCGCGACATCGTGAGCGATCTGGACGCGGCAAGCCTCAAGGGCGCAGTCGAGACCGAAACCTTCGCCTACGGCCGACTGCCGCTGGCGTACTCGGCGCGCTGCTTCACCGCGCGCGCCCACAACCTGCCCAAGGACCAGTGCGAGTTCCGCTGCCTGCAGCATCCGCAGGGCATCGCGCTGAAAGCGCAGGACGGCCGCGCGCTGTTCACGCTCAACGGCATCCAGACGATGTCCGCGGCCATCCAGAACCTGGGCTCACAGTGGCAAGCGCTCGCCGACCGCGGGGTCGACGTGCTGCGCGTCAGCCCGGAAACGCCAGACAGTCTCGATGTCGTCACCGAACTGGCGCAGGCGATCCGCGAGGATCGTCCTGCCGGGTCAACCGATGGCGCCGACATCTGCAATGGCTACTGGACCGGCGCAGCCGGGATGCTATGGAACACGACCGAATCCGCATGAACCGACTACCCCTTCCACCGCTGCCACCGCCTGGACGATGGGTCCCATTTCCGCTGCAGAAGCTGGCGCTCGAGCGCGCACTGGCCATCGCGTTCCGCGAGCCTCTGGCCGCCGGTGCGCTGGATTTCCTGTGCGGGCGCTGGGTTGCGATCCGCATCGAGGACGCCTGTATCGAGTGGTATGTCACGCGCGGCTTTCGCGGGCTGCGCGTGATCGCCGGCGGTGTCGCGCCCGATGTCAGCTTCCGCGGCCGGCTCCGCGACTTTGCGCTGCTCGCCAGCCGGCGGGCGGATCCGGACACGCTGTTCTTCCAGCGCCGGCTGTCGGTGACCGGCAGCACCGAACTGGGACTGGCCTGCAAGAACGTGATGGACAGCGTCGAATGGGACCGCTGGCCGCCTCTGCTGCGCCGGCTGGTCGACGGCGCCGAGCGCTTGAGCGCACTCGCCCTCGGAAGCGGACGAAGCTCGCTGTAGGTCGGGCGAAGCGACGGTACGCCCTCACCAAGGGAGGCAAGGCCGCCTGGCCTGCGCTGGCTCAGCCTGGTGGTGCGTACCTGGCATCTACGTAAACCCACGCCGTGCGCCCCGAGGACAGTGGCGCAGCAACCCGCATGTACGAAGGCACTTCGTACCGATCGGCATGCTCCAGCTCTTGTGCGGTGACCTCGAACACGGTGCCGCCGACTCGCGCACCGGCGTCGCCGATGTACTTCACGATCGGGTGGTGCGTCTTGCCACTGGCTCGAACGACCTCCGGATCGCCGATGGCGACCAGGGACTGTTCATAGCCAACCAAGGAGTCCGGACTGCCGGAAAGCTCTCGACCGAATGTCGCCAGCTGAACGTCTGACTGCTGCAGGGTGCCGTAAGAGAAGAGCAATGGCATGCGAGGAGATGCTCGCTCCGAGGAGACATGCGAGATGCCTTGCAGCGGCTCGGTGCCCTGTCCACGCAATCCCGCTAGAGGCTGGCCGGTGGGACTCGTCGCGAGACATGTTCGAGACCGTCGAGGTCGACGATGTGCATCACCCGGTGGTCGAGCTCGATCAGGCCCTGCCCCTGGAAACGGGCAAGAACCCGGCTGAGGGTCTCGCCGGCGATGCGCAGGTGGTTGGCGATGTCCGCACGTGGCATCGGTAGCACCACCCGCGTGGACAACTCGCCGCGCGGATGGACGCGCATCGCCAGACCGAGCAGGAACGCGGCCAGACGTTCTTCGGCCATGTAATCGCCGATCACCGCCATGTTGCCATTGATCTCCTTGCACATCAGCCGCATCAACTGCCGCGCCAACGTGCTGACGTCGGAGGTCATCTCCATCAGCGCCTTGTACGGGAAGATGCAGACCGAACTGACCGTCAGCGCGCTGACGCTGCACTGATGGACCCCCGCGTGAACGCCATCCAGGCCAATCAATTCACTGGGCAACTGAAACCCGATGACCTGCTCGTAGCCGTCGCAGTCGATCGCGGTGGACTTGAAGGCGCCGGTGCGCACGGCGTACAGCGCCTTGAGCGGCTCGCCGGCATGGAACAGGTACTGCTTGGTCTGCATCACCCGACCGATGCGCATCACGCTGTCCAGCCGCTGCGCCTCGTCGAGCGGCAGACCCAGCGGCAGACAGAAGCGACCGCGCGGACATCGACTGCAGAGGTGGTCGGGAACGACCGCTTCCTCGGATTGCTGCCAAGCTCCGGCCGTCAGCACGCTCGAATTCATTTCATTCAGACAATATGCATCTATTGGCAATGTCGTCGGAATCCGCCGGCGCCTCATTGACCTAGATCAAAGAACTCGCTCATGCGTCTGCGCTACGCGTTGCATCTCTTGATCCAGATCAAAGCCGGCACGCAGCGGCACGCTATGGTTGGCGCTCGCGCCGCTCAATCAGCCGGCGCCTGAGGTCATTTCCGGACGACTGCAACGGCCATGTTGGACACACATTCAAACGCCACGGCCTCCAGGACGGGCGAAAGCGCCGCAAAACCCCTGGTGTTTGCCTGTGCCGGCTGCTCCCACGTCGCGCGCCTGAGCTACGACCTCGCACGCGAACTCGATCGCCGCGGCATCGCCGAGATGTCGTGCCTCGCCGGCTTGGGTGCATTGAAGCCCGCATTCGTCAAAGAGGTCGCGCGGCGCACCACCTGGGTGATCGACGGCTGTCCGATCGAGTGCGGCGCTGGGGTTTTTGCACGAAACGGACACGCAATCGGTCGGCACATCAAGCTCCACGAGCTCGGCTTCCGCAAGTACGGCGAGATCGCGCAGGACTTCGACATGGGCGGCTTGATCCGTCGTCTGTAGGCGCCTGTGTGAACGGAGCTGCGCCGGTGAACGAATCCAACCCTGATCCAGCGCGCGGGGCACGCGACTTCCTCGCACCGCTGTTCCTCGGCTCTTACGGCGAAAATGACGACGCCTTCGAGATGGTCCGGGTCGAGGCCGGGCAGGGCTGCCTGGTGGGGC